>CAZVDA010000113.1:0-7386 GCA_964625365.1 uncultured Thiopseudomonas sp.
CAAGGAAGGTGATCATGCCGCCGTCGGTTTTCACGTGGTAGGCACCGATGTGCTGGGTAATGCCGCCGGCTTCGCCGGTAGCCACCTTGGCGCGACGGATGTAGTCCAGCAGCGAGGTTTTACCATGGTCAACGTGACCCATAACGGTCACTACCGGTGCACGCTGGAAGGATTCGCCGTCCATTTTCAGCGACTCGGCCAGCTGCTCTTCGAGGATGTCATCACTGACCAGCTTGTACTTGTGGCCCATCTCTTCGGCTACCAGCGCCGCAGTTTCCTGGTCCAGCACCTGGTTGATGGTTACCGGAGTGCCCAGCTTGAACATGAACTTGACGACTTCGCCACCCTTGACCGACATCTGGGAAGCCAGATCGGCTACGGTGATGGTTTCGCCAATCTGCACTTCGCGCACGATCGGCGCGGTAGGCGCCTGGAAGCCGTGCTCGTTGCGTTTTTTGCTTTTACCGCCACGACGGCCACCGCGACGGCCGCCTTCTTCGTCGTCACGCAGGCTGATCTTGCGGCCTGCAGCCGGACGGGCAGCAGCCGGCTTGCGGTCACGGCGCTCGTCATCTTCGCGGCGGGTAGCACGCTTGGGTTCTTCTTTTTTGCGCTCAACCGGTTGGGCAACCGCATCGGCAGCGGGCTTTGCAGCCCGGGCCGGCGCCGGTGTGACGGCAACAGCCTGTTCCTGCTCTGCCTTGACGGCCGCTTTGGCTTGCGCCTCTGTTTCCCTGGCCAGACGCGCCTGCTCTACCGCTTCAATACGCTTGCGCTCGGCTTCCTTGACAATATCCACCACCGGCTCGGTCGCAGGTGCTGGTACAGCGGCGGCAGCCGGCTGCTGGTCGGCAGCCGCTTCATCGGCACGCTTGACATAGGTACGCTTTTTACGCACCTCAACACTGATGGTCTTGCTGCCCGGCGCACGCAGGGTTGTAGTGGTCTTGCGCTGCAGGGTAATTTTTTTGCCTTCGCCGGCAGCAGCACCCGGTGCTGCGCTCAGGTGCGCGAGCAACTTCTGTTTTTCGGCATCACTGACCGCATCAGTGGCCTTGCTATGCGGCAAACCAGCCTCTTTCATTTGCTGAAGCAGACGATCGACAGGTGTGTCAACCGTTTGTGCCAGATCTTTAACCGTGACTTGCGTCATGTGAACTCCTCCTCAAGCCGCTACGTGCTTATTCAAACCAGTGGGCGCGGGCGGCCATGATCAGCTTGCCGGCATTTTCTTCATCCATGCCTGCAATTCCCAGCAAGTCATCAATGGACTGTTCGGCAAGGTCTTCACGACTCAGTACACCACGGGTTGCCAGCTCGACGGCCAGCTCCTTGGTCATGCCTTCCAGATCGAGCAAGTCCTGCTCCGGCTGGATATTTGCCAGCTTTTCTTCGGTGGCAATGGCGCGGGACAACAGGCGGTCTTTGGCCCTGGCACGCAGCTCATTGACAATATCTTCATCGAATCCTTCGATTTCCAGCATCTCTTCCATGGGGACGTAGGCCACTTCATCCAGCGAGCTGAAGCCTTCGTCAACCAGCACCTGGGCCAGCTCTTCGTCCACATCCAGCTCTTCGACAAACAGGCGCAGTGTGCTGCCCGTTTCCTGCTGTTGACGCGCCTGAATATCAGACTCGGTCATTACGTTCAGCGTCCAGCCGGTCAGCTGCGACGCCAGGCGTACGTTCTGGCCGCCACGGCCAATGGCCTGGGCCAGGTTGTCTTCGGCAACGGCAATGTCCATGGAGTGGGCATCTTCGTCAACGATAATGGCTACCACTTCGGCAGGTGCCATGGCGTTGATCACAAACTGCGCCATGTTTTCATCCCACAGCACAATGTCTACACGCTCGCCGCCCAGTTCGCCAGTGACGGCCTGCACACGCGAACCACGCATGCCGATACAGGCACCCTGCGGATCAATGCGCTTGTCCTTGGAACGCACGGCAATCTTGGCACGCGCGCCCGGATCGCGGGCGGCAGCCATGATCTCGATCAGGCCCTCGGAAATTTCCGGCACCTCGATCCTGAACAGTTCCATGATCATCTCGGGAGCTGTGCGCGACAGCACCAGCTGCGGACCGCGCTGGTCGCTGCGGATTTCCTTGAGCAGCGCACGGATGCGCGTGCCCACACGAAAGTTTTCACGCGGAATGGTTTCTTCACGTGCCAGCAATGCCTCGGCATTGTTGCCCAGATCAATGATGACGTTGTCACGGGTCGCTTTTTTGACCGTACCCGAGACAATCTCGCCCAGTTTGTCGCGGTACGCCTCAACCAGTTGCGCACGCTCGGCCTCACGCACTTTCTGCACGATCACCTGTTTGGCGGTCTGGGCGGCAATGCGGCCAAACTCGATGGACTCAACCTGCTCTTCGATCAGGTCACCCACCTGCTTGTCGGCATACTGCGCAGGCAGCATGTCGGGCGTGTACTGATGGGCCGGATCATCCAGCTCCTCGTCGGTCACCACCATCCAGCGGCGGAAGGTGTCGTAGGCACCTGTTTGCCGGTTGATTTCGACACGCAGGTCCACTTCATCTTCATAGTTCTTCTTGGTCGCTGTCGCCAGCGCGATTTCCAGCGCCTGGAAAATATCCTCGGCCGGAACACCTTTTTCGTTGGAGACCGACTCGACCACCAGCAGAATTTCTTTACTCATTGCTTGCCTCTATCATTGCAGGCTCACAGGACATAAGCCCTGTCAGTCAAAAACAGGAACCACGTTAGCTTTATCAATAGACTCAATCGGGAGCAGGTACTCATACTCGTCCACCTGCACCACTACATCCTGGTCTTCCACACCACGCAGCACACCCTGAAAGTTGCGGCGCTCCTCAATAGCCACCCGGGTTTTAATCTTGACCAGGTGACCCACATAGGCAGCAAACTGTTCAAGGGTAAACAGTGGACGGTCCATGCCGGGCGATGACACTTCAAGCATGTACTCGCTGGCAATCGGGTCTTCCACGTCCAGCACCGCACTGAGCTGGCGGCTGACTTTCTCGCAGTCATCCACGCTGATACCCTGTTCGTGCTCGATAAAAACCCGCAGCACGGAATGCCGGCCCTGGGATATAAACTCGATTCCCCAGCACTGAAACTCCATGGCTTCAACAACCGGCGCCAGGATTGCCTGCAGTTCTTGCAGCTTGCTCATCCGCCCTCCACTGTGCTCGTGTGCATTCCGGAAATAAAAAATGGGCATAAAGCCCACATCCTTAATGGCGGCACATCGATGCGTGCGGCCCATGAAAAAGCCCCATAACGGGGCCTGATGAGATCCTGTCTCCACCTGTCTTGCATGCAGGCTAGAGCCAGGCAATGCAGAACGACCAGCATCCTGCAGTGAAAGCGGCGCAATTGTATGCGCAAGCACTAGAAAAGTCAAGCCGCGCATTGCGCGGCTTGAAAATGGTACCGAGGAGGGGACTCGAACCCCTACAGCCTATGGCCACTACCACCTCAAGGTAGCGTGTCTACCAATTCCACCACCTCGGCAAAACTTACTCAGCCTGCGGAATATCACCTTCTACATCAGGGGATTCCACAACCGGAAGATCACTTTCGTTATCTACGGTTGCAGCCTCAAGCTGGGGAACATCTGTATCCACCTTGCCGGCAACCGGAGCCTGCTGCGCCTCAAGGCTTGGCAGGCCAATTTCCTCAACACCGCTGGCACGTTGCTTGGCATAAAAAGCCAGCCCCAGACTGGTAGCAAAGAAAACGGCGGCGAGTATAGCAGTAAGGCGACTGAAAAAGCTACCTGTTCCTTGCGCGCCAAATACGGTTGCCGAAGCACCGGCCCCAAAAGATGCGCCCGCATCGGCACCCTTGCCCTGCTGGATCAACACCAGACCCACCAGCGCAATGGCCATAATCAGGTGAACAATGATAATTACCGGCTCAAGCATCTTATTTTCCTGCGGCGGCAATAATTGCGCCAAATTCATCAGGATCCAGCGAGGCACCGCCCACCAGACCACCATCAATATCTTTCTGCGCAAACAGCTCTGCAGCGTTGGCAGCCTTTACACTACCGCCATACAGAATCCGCAAGCCTTGCGCAACTGTATCACTATGACAGGCTATAGCATTACGCAAGGCTTCATGCACCTGCTGCGCCTGCTCGGGTGACGCCGTCAAGCCCGTACCAATAGCCCATACCGGCTCATACGCCAGCACACTGTTGGCCAGCGCATCAACCCCGGCAACACGAATCACTGCCTCAACCTGTCCGGTTACGGTTTCAATTGCCTTGCCCTGCTCGCGCTGTTGCAAGGTTTCCCCCACACACAAGACAGGCACCAGACCGGCAGACTGGGCTGCAACAAATTTGCTGGCTACGGTTTCGTCCGACTCATTCTGCAATTCGCGACGCTCGGAGTGTCCAACCAGCACCATCGAACAGCCCGCATCCTTCAACTGGGTTGCCGACGTCTCACCGGTCATGGCCGCAAATCCAGCTTTCACGGAGCAATCCTGCGCACCTACGGCAATCGCCTTGAGCGCATCTGCAGCCAGCACCAGGTGCGGCATGGACGGAAACACTGCCACATCGACCGTATCCGGCAACGCAAGAGAATCCAGCGCAGTCAGCAATGCAGAAACCTGCTGCAAACTGCCGTTCATTTTCCAGTTACCCGCTACCAGTGGACGACGCATAGCAATCCCCGTGCTTCAAAGTGGGTGCAGATATTACTCAAGGCTTAAGCGGCATGCAAGCGAAATCAGCCGCATGCACGTTCAACAACACCGGCCAGCGCCTGGGCATGACGCAACACTACGGCCTTGTCTTCGCCCTCCACCATGACCCGTACCAGCGGTTCTGTTCCGGACTTGCGCAGCAATACACGCCCTCGCCCCGCCAGCTCTGCCGTTACACGGTCGGTCTCGGCAACCACGTCCAGATGCACCAGCGGGTCGCAACCACCGGCAAAACGCACATTAATCAGCGTTTGCGGCAGCTTGTTCCAGGCCAGGCGCTCCTTGGCAAGGCTGTTGCCACGGCGGCGCACTGCAAGCAGCACCTGCAGCGCGGCAATAATGCCATCACCCGTGGTGTGATGCTGGGTACAGAGAATATGCCCCGAACCCTCACCACCCAGCACCCAGCCGCGCTCTTCCATTTCCTGCATGACATAGCGGTCTCCTACATTGGCACGCACGAAAGGAACGCCCAGCTGGCCCAGCGCCATTTCCAGTCCATAGTTGGTCATCAGGGTGCCAACCACGCCGGTACCTGCAGGCAGACGCTTCCGCTCGATCAGGTCACTGGCGATGATGTACAGCAGGTCATCGCCGTCCAGCACCACGCCGGTATGATCCACCATCTGCACGCGGTCACCGTCACCGTCAAAGGCAATCCCCATATCCGCGCCCTGCTCCACCACCGCCTTCTGCAGTGCAGCCATGCTGGTTGAACCTACGCCATCGTTGATATTGATGCCGTCCGGCTGGTTGCCGATGGTAATCACCTCTACCCCCAGCTCGCTGAACACGCTGGGCGCGATGCGATAGGTAGCACCATGGGCGCAGTCAATAACAATTTTAAGGCCGGAAAAATCGGTGCTGGTCGGCACGCTGCTCTTGCAGAACTCGATGTAGCGGCCTGCCGCATCGTTAATGCGCGATGCCTTGCCCAGATGCTCGGATTCCGCCACCTGCATAGGCGCATCCAGCAATTCCTCGATCATCTGTTCGATTTCATCTGGCAGTTTTTTGCCCGAGGTAGAAAAAAACTTGATGCCGTTGTCATAGTGCGGGTTGTGTGAAGCACTGATCACGATACCTGCCTCGGCCTTGAAGGTGCGCGACAGATAGGCAACGCCCGGCGTCGGCATGGGTCCCAGCAGCGCCACATCGGCACCTGCTGCGGACAGTCCGGCCTGCAGCGCGGACTCGAACATGTAACCGGAAATGCGGGTGTCCTTGCCAACCAGAATTTTGCACTTGCCCTGCCGCTTGAACGCCATACCGGCGGCCCAGCCCAGCTTGAGCATGAAATCAGGAGTAATGGGGGCCTGCCCTACCCGCCCGCGAATGCCATCGGTACCAAAATATTTTTTACTCACGGTTTAGCTCCCTGATCCGGCAGTCTGCACTGCGTTAAATAGCTTCATGACCTGGATGGTTTCATCCACGTCATGCACACGAATAATACTGGCCCCGCGCTCCAGCGCCATCAGCGCCAGCGCCAGGCTGCCATACAGCCGCTCGTCCACCGGCCGGCCAAGCACCTGTCCAATCATGGTCTTGCGCGAAACGCCCACCAGCAACGGCAGGTCCAGCTGCTGCACCAGCTGCGGCATGCGCTGGAACAGCTCAAGATTATGGTCAAGGTTTTTGGCAAAGCCAAAACCCGGGTCAATCAGCAAGCGCTCTCGGGCAATGCCGGCCTGCTCGCACGCACTGATCCGCTGCTGCAGGAACTCAGCCACTTCTGCGGCTACATCCTGATAACTTGGCGCATCCTGCATGGTTTGCGGCTCGCCTTTCATATGCATCAGGCACACCGGCAAACCGGTGGCGGCCGCCGCTGCCAGCGCACCGTCACGCTGCAGGGAACGCACGTCATTGATGAGGGCTGCGCCGAGCCGTGCGGCTTCAGTCATGACCTGCGGTGTGGAGGTATCCACTGACACCAGAGCGCCGAATTCGGTCACCAGACGCTCCACCAGTGGAGCAACCCGCTCCAGTTCCTGCTGCACCGTTACCGTTTGCGCACCAGGCCGGGTGGATTCCCCGCCCACATCCAGCAGGCTGGCCCCGGCCCCGAGCATGGCTTCGGCACGGCGCAGCGCATCATCTAGGTTGTTGTAACGGCCACCATCACTAAACGAGTCGGGCGTGATATTGATGATCCCCATCACATGGGGAATGGAAAGGTCCAGGCTATGCCTGCCGCACTGAAGAATGGTTTGCATGACTTTTCTTTAACGGGTTCAACCCTGTGTCAATCCGGATCTGACCGGCGACTTCCTGCTGCGCAAAAGAATACCGCCGACACGGGGTCGGCGGTGGATACAGGTTTAATGTTCGCCGGCCGGCCCGCCAATAGGGGCTTCCTGACGAAGCTCGTCATCGCTGGACTCGCCGGGCTGTTCAGCACTTGGCGGCGGAGTGTTGCTGCCACCGGACCAGTCCTTCGGCTCGCGTACCGGCACACCGGCCATAATGTCATCAATCTGGTCGCTGTCGATGGTTTCATATTTCATCAACGCATCAGCCATGGCATCCAGCTTGTCGCGGTTGTCCTCAAGGATACGCTTCGCGGTGGCGTAGCTGTCGTCGATAATCTGGCGTACTTCAGAGTCGATCAGCTTGGCGGTTTCGCCGGATACATTACCGACATGACCACCGCCACTGCGCCCCAGATAGCTTTC
>CAZVDA010000114.1:0-7385 GCA_964625365.1 uncultured Thiopseudomonas sp.
TGGCGCCTCAAGCGCAGCCTGATGAGCATTACCAACCAGATGCACCAGCTCAAGGCCGGTGTCGCCCTGCAGGATGCACAATCCATGCTGCTGCTGCGTTTTTACCATCTGGCGCTGCATCACATGCATCAGCTGGACGGCAACTCCAGTGCGGCCAGCGAGCTGGTGCGCGAAATGGACGAGCACCGTCAGGCCATGGAAACGCTCGGCCTTGATCCCGAACAGCCCGGGTTGAACCCAGAATGGCTGGCCCATATCAAACAGTTTGCCGGCAAGCCAAACGCCGCCTAATTCACGGCCAGACAAGCCACTACCACACACAAGGACCCTACATGCCCCTTTCACGACGCCTGTTTATCGCCCTGCAATATGTACTGCCCCACCATGCCCTGTCCCGTCTGGTCGGCCGCCTGGCCCGTTGCGAGCACCCTGGCTTCAAAAATGCCCTGATCCGCTGGTTCATCCGCCGTTTCGACGTAGACATGGCGCAGGCCGAGCGCCAGCAGCCCGAGCAATACCAGAACTTCAACGACTTCTTCACCCGCGCACTGGTTGAGGGCGCCCGCCCCATAGACGACAGCGAGCATGGCATCGCCTGCCCGGCAGACGGAGCCATCAGCCAGCTTGGCACCATCAAGTATGGGCGGATCTTTCAGGCCAAGGGCCACGACTTCAGCCTGTTCGAGCTGCTGGGCGGCGACAGCGAGCGTGCCGCGCCCTTTATGGATGGACAGTTCGCGACTATCTACCTGTCGCCACGGGACTATCACCGCGTCCACATGCCGTTTACCGGCACCCTCAGGGAAATGGTCTATATTCCTGGCAAGCTATTTTCCGTCAACCAGACCACTGCCGAAAACGTACCCGAGCTGTTTGCCCGCAATGAACGGGTCGCCTGCCTGTTTGATACCGAAGCCGGGCCGATGGCCGTTGTACTGGTCGGAGCCATGATCGTAGCCAGCATCGAAACCGTATGGGCCGGCGAGATTGCGCCGGTGCGCCCCATGCTGCGTAGCCAGTCCTATGGCGACAAGGCGCAGCCGGCCATTACCCTTAACAAGGGTGATGAACTGGGCCGTTTCAAACTTGGATCTACTGCCATTGTCCTGTTTGGTCCGCAAGCCTGCATGTGGCATGATGAGCTAACTACTGGCACTGCCGTAAGCATGGGGCAATGCATGGGCCAGGCGAGAGCAGGCGCTTGAAGTTACAGGAGCTGCTCCAGAAAACAGGTGCAGTCGTGGCTTTATGCTATAAACTGCCCCCCAAGGGCCCACTGAACAAGCGATTCTTTTCATGAACCAGGTACATCAACTGTCTTCCGGGAGCGGCACCACCGCCCCTGCCGCAGTCATCAAGGAACTGTCGTTTTGTAAAACAACGGCACGTGACCTTGCTGGCTGGCTGCGTGATTTGCCCAAGGCCAACATTGGCGAATACTCGCGCCAGCTGTATATGGCACTGTCCGAGCTGAGCCACCTGAAGGCCACGCCCGAGTTACGCCTGCAACTCCTTGAGCAATTGAGGCCGGAAGTCGCCCGCATCATCCGCCAGCTGGAAAAGGCCCACCTGCTCAACAGTGTCATTCTGGATGCACGCGCCAACCGGGTCGCCAACCTGTGCCACAGCCTGCAACACCACCTCAACAGCGGCTACAAACAGGCCGCCGCCGACCTGCAGACCAAAAAGTCGGGGACACTGGTGCTGGCCATCCAGCGCACGCTGCACGGCCTGTTCCTGTCGCTGGCGCGCTCGTATCTGGCCTACCGTGTAGTACCACAGGGCCTCTGGTTCGAAGCACACCAGATGTACCGCCTGATCAGCCATCACGGTCTGATGTCACAAAACGTCAAGGATCCGCTGCTGGAAACCGTCCAGGAACAAACGCTCGAAGAAGCCTATGCCTGCGTGCTGCTGCTGGGCTGCGCACGCGCCAACCAGATGCGCCAGGGCGATATCAAGACGCTGGTCGAGCAGCTGCCAGGCTGGGCCGGGCTGGTCGATATCCAGGGTGTTGACGAGCCGCAGACCGTGTTTGCGGTCGCCCTGACCACCGACACCCCGCCCCGCTACCGTGCACTGCTTAACCTGGAAGGCCGGAGTCATATTCTGGGCCTGAATACACACAGACTGATTGAAGCCCTGAAGCCCGAAGCCCAGTCCGGCGGTCGCCTGCCGGCTTCCCTGCTGGAACAACTGGCCAGCGCCTGGGGCGATATTGCCAAACGCGGCTATCCGCGTACGGTCACCAGCCAGACGCTGGAACTGTGCATCGGCATGAGTGCCGTGCACTTTCACCTGGCCGGTGAAAAAAGCTTTGAGGACAGCATGCGCCTTGAGCAGCCGGCGGCCCGCAAACTGCAACTGGTACCCACCCAGCCCGAGGCTCCAACCGATGTCTGGGCCATGGCCGCCGATGCCTTTCAGGAGCCTGGCAGCAAGCTGGACATGATTGACTACGGCACCAGCTTTGCCACCGATACCCAGGAAGAAGAAAAACGCGATTTTTCTGCGCTCTATCCGATTGTCAGCTCGACCGTCGTCAACCAGAGCCCCGGCGGCTACTGTCTTGAATGGAAAAAAGACGCGCCCGCCAATCTGCAAACCGGCGACATCCTGGCCATCCGCAAGTCTGCCTCGGCAGACTGGTCCATCGCCATCATCCGCTGGATTCGCCAAAACCAGGACTCGGGCGCACAGACGGGCGTTGAAATGCTGGCGCACAAGGCCGAGCCTTGCGGCGCGCAACTACTGCGTTCGGGCAAGGCAGCCAGTGACTACCTGCGTGCCCTGCGCATCCCGGAGGTAACGGCCATCTCCAGGCCGCCACAGATCATCACTGCCAAGATCCCCTTTCGCGAAGGCAATACGGTCACCCTCAATATCGGTGGCGAGGAAAGCCGGGTGATCCTGGGCAGGCTTGTCAAGCAAACCGCCAGCTGCAGCCAGTTTGAATACGAGCCGGCCACCACCCGCAAACCCGAGCCTGCTGCGCAGCCCGCTGCCCAGGCACCCCTGCCAAACAGCGGGAATCGTGCTAAAGTGAACGACCCTGAAGACTTCAATTCCCTGTGGGGCACCCTATAACATTCAGCCCGGATACATCCGCATCCCCCTGCGCTGCCGGTACGGCGGATGATTCACACAGTCTTTCTTATGTACCCCGATGGTATTTATGGCTATTGAACGCAAGGCAGTACGACTGCTCATTCTTGAAGAGTCCCAGAACGAGGCTGAACGCATTGTCAGCCTGTTTCGCAATGCGGGTATGCCAACCCGGGTGCACCGTGCCAGTGACCCCGAGGCGCTGGCAGAAGCACTCGGCAATGTCTGGGACCTGTGCATTGCTTCCTTTGAATGTGAAGATTTACAGCCGCTGACCGCGCTCAGGATGCTGCAGAAAGCCGAGCGCGACCTGCCCTTTATCCAGATCGTCGAAGAAAATGATCCCGAACTGGTGGTCGAGGCCCTGCAGCAGGGTGCCCAGGATGCCATTCCCAAGGGCGAGGACGAGCTGCTGATTCTGGTAGCCCGCCGCGAACTGGCCAGCCTGACCGAGCGCCGCGCACGCCGCACCGCCGAAATTGCCCTGCAGGAAGCCGAAAAGCGCTGCCAGCTGCTGCTCGACAGCTCCATGGATGCCATCGCCTACGTGCACGACGGCATGCACATCTACGCCAACCGGGCCTATGTCAAGCTGTTCGGCTACAGCACCGCAGACGATCTCGAAGGCCTGCCGATGACCGATCTGATTGCCGCCAAAGACCAGGGCGCATTCAAGGAATTCCTGCGCAGTTACCGGAGCGAAACCGACTCGGCCGACTTCCAGTGCAGCGGCATCAACACTGAAGGCGAAAATTTTGAAGCACGTCTTAACTTCTCGCCCGCTGCCTACGATGGCGAGCCCTGCGTGCAGGTGGTCATTCGCACCGACAGCGACAGCGCCGAGCTGGAAGAAAAGCTCAAGGCCATCAGCAGCCTTGATCCGGTAACCGGACTCAACAATCGCCAGCGCTTCCTCGAACTGCTCGACAGTGCCACCGAAAAAAGCATCAACAACGGCGAAAACGCCAGCCTGGCCTACATCCGCGTGGACGATTACAACCGTCACGCCAGCGAACTGGGCATGGGCGGCATCGACAGCCTGCTGGCCGGCATGGCCAGCATGCTCAGCCAGTCGCTGGGCGAGGACACACTGCTGGCACGCCTGGCCGACGACGTGTTCTGCGCACTCAAGCCGGGCATCACCCCGGAACAGCACAAGCCTGCGCTGGAAGCCCTGCTCAAGGACGTCGAGAACAAGCTGTTCGAGGTTGACGGACGCACCGCCCAGGCCACGCTGTCCATCGGCGTTGCCAGCATCAACGAAAAAACCACCAAGGCTGCCGAAGTGCTGGACCGCGCCCGTCGCAGCAGCGAAGAACACGGCAAGGCCAACCACCTGCACATTCACAACCCGGTTGATGACCTGGCCGCATCCGCCAGCCGTGGCGACCTGGTAGCCATGGTTCGCCACGCGCTGGAAACCAACAGTTTCCGCCTGCTGTTCCAGCCGGTCATCAGCCTGCGCGGCGACAGCGAAGAGCTGTACGAAGTACTGCTGCGGCTGATCAATCCGCAGGGCGAGGAAGTGGCACCCAATGATTTCATCAGCGCGGCAATCAGCGCCGGACTGGCCGAAAAGCTGGACCGCTGGGTACTGATCAACGCCATCAAGATGCTGGCCCAGCACCGCGCCAAGGGCCACAAGACCTGCCTGTTTATCCACCTGACCAGCGCCAGCCTGCAGGACGCCTCATTGCTGGCCTGGCTAGCCATGGCGCTCAAGGCAGCCAAACTGCCACCCGGCTCGCTGGTTTTCCAGATCCGCGAAACCGATGCAGTCACCTACCTCAAGCAGGTCAAGGAGCTGGTCGAAGGCTTGCACACGCTGCAATGCAAGGCGGCCCTGGGCCAGTTTGGCTGTACGGTCAACCCGTTCAATACGCTCAAGCACGTCAATGTCGACTTTGTAAAAGTAGACGGCTCTTTCACCGGCGAGCTGCATGACCCTGAACAACAGGAACACCTGAAATCCATGCTGGCCAACCTGCATGCGCAAAGCAAGCTGAGTATTGTGCCCTTTGTTGAAAGCGCCAGTATCCTGTCGGTACTCTGGCAGGCGGGCGTCAACTACATTCAGGGGCATTACCTGCAGGGGCCGACGACCGCCATGGATTACGACTTCAGCGCCAATGACTGACGCCGGCCTGCCTGCCCTGCACATTGGTCCGCACCGGCTGGCCAGTCCGCTGATCCTGGCCCCCATGGCCGGCATCAGCGACCGGCCCTTTCGCGAGCTGTGCCGTCACTTTGGTGCCGGCATGGCAGTCGCCGAAATGCTGACCAGCGATACCCGCCTGTGGCATAGCCGCAAGTCCAGCCAGCGCCTGATCAACGAAGCCGACCCACAGCCGCGCTCGATCCAGATCGCCGGCTCCGAACCCGCCCAGATGGCCGAAGCCGCACGCGGCTGCCAGGCCATGGGCGCACAGATCATCGACATCAACATGGGCTGTCCGGCCAAAAAGGTCTGCAACAAGGCCGCCGGTTCTGCGCTGTTGCGCGACGAGCTGCTGGTGGCCGACATCCTGCAGGCCGTGGTGGCCGCCGTCGAGATACCGGTCACCCTGAAAATCCGCACCGGCTGGGATGCCGACAGCCGCAACGCCCTGCAGATTGCCCGCATAGCCGAGCAGGCAGGTATCCAGGCACTGGCGGTACACGGCCGCACCCGCGCCGACCGTTTCAACGGCCATGCCGAGTACGACACCATTGCCGAAGTCAAGCATGCCGTACGTATTCCGGTGCTGGCCAATGGCGATATCGACAGCCCGCAAAAGGCCCGCCAGGTACTACAACATACCGGAGCCGATGGCCTGCTGATTGGCCGTGCCGCCCGTGGCCGGCCATGGATTTTTCACGAGATCGGCCACTTTCTGGCCACCGGAAAACTGACAGCCCCCTTACCGCTGGGCGAATTGCAAGAGATCATTGTCCGGCATCTTGCTAGAATGCACGCTTTCTACGGTCCGCTCATGGGTGTACGCATTGCCCGCAAGCACCTGGCCTGGTACCTGCAATCCCTGCCGGAAGCCGGCGAGTTTCGCAGCCATCTCAACCAGTGCGACTGTGCACAGCAACAACTGCAGGCTGTCGAAGCTTTTTTCACCCGATTGCAAACGCTGGGCGTTACCTGCGCCGCGTAACTTTGGCAGCACATTACGGAACACAACAGTGAGTCAACATTCAATCCGCCCAGCCAGCCACAGTGCCGGCCAGCCCCCCAGTTTGCGCGCCTGTGTCGAAATGACCCTGCACAACTATTTTAGCCACCTGGACGGCACCGAGGTCACCAATGTGTACCAGCTGGTGCTCAACGAAGTCGAAGCACCGTTGCTGGCCACCGTGCTGCAGCACGCCCAGGGCAACCAGAGCAAGGCCGCCGAAATTCTGGGCCTGAACCGTGGCACCCTGCGCAAAAAGCTCAAGGAACACAACCTGATCTAAACCGTTTGTGCCTGCCGGCATCACCGGCAGGCTTTATTTGTTAACCATAAAGCTGCTTTGCAGCCCTGATACAAGCTGGAAAACCTGATGACCGATCAAACTGCCAAAACCCCTGTGCGTCGCGCCCTGATTAGCGTTTCTGACAAAAACGGCGTAGTGGACTTTGCCCGCGCTCTGACCGGACTGGGCGTAGAAATTCTCTCCACCGGCGGCACCTTCAAGCTGCTGTGCGACAACGGCATTGCTGCCGTTGAAGTGGCCGACTACACCGGCTTTGCCGAAATGATGGACGGCCGGGTCAAGACCCTGCACCCCAAAATCCACGGCGGCATTCTCGGTCGTCGCGACATCGACGGCGCAGTCATGGAGCAGCACGGCATCAAGCCGATTGATCTGGTCGCAGTCAATCTGTATCCCTTTGCTGCCACCGTGGCCAAAGAGGGCTGCACATTGCCCGACGCCATCGAGAACATCGACATCGGCGGCCCGACCATGGTGCGTAGCGCGGCGAAAAACCACAAAGACGTAGCCATCGTGGTCAATACTGCCGACTACGACGGCATTATTGCCGCCCTGAAAGACGGCGGCCTGAGCTACGCCCAGCGCTTCAATCTGGCGCTGAAAGCCTTTGAGCACACCGCAGCCTACGACGGCATGATCGCCAACTACCTAGGCACCATCGACCAGCAAGCGCAAACCCTGTCCACCGAAGGCCGCAGCCTGTTCCCGCAGACCTTCAACAGCCAGTTCATCAAGGCGCAGGACATGCGCTACGGCGAAAACCCGCACCAGAACGCCGCCTTCTACGTGGAAGCCAACCCGGTCGAAGCCAGCGT
>CAZVDA010000115.1:0-7361 GCA_964625365.1 uncultured Thiopseudomonas sp.
TCATCGGTTCGTGCATGACCAACATCGGTCACTTCCGCGCTGCCGGCAAGCTGCTCGACAAGGTTAAAGGTGGTATTCCAACCCGTCTGTGGCTGGCTCCGCCAACCCGTATGGACCAGTACCAGCTGACCGAAGAAGGCTACTACGGCATCTACGGCAAAGCCGGTGCCCGTATGGAAATGCCGGGCTGCTCGCTGTGCATGGGTAACCAGGCGCGTGTACAAACCGGTTCCACCGTGGTTTCAACCTCCACCCGTAACTTCCCGAACCGTCTGGGCGACAGCACCGACGTGTTCCTGGCTTCAGCTGAGCTGGCGGCAGTCGCCTCCATCCTTGGCAAACTGCCAACCGTGGAAGAGTACATGGAGTACGCGAAGAACATCGACAGCATGGCTGGCGATATCTACCGCTACCTGAACTTTGATCAGATGGCCAAATACCAGGAAGCCGCTGACAAAGCCGAGCTGCCAACTGTATAAGTTGCACGGCTGAGAAAAAGCCCCGCCACAAGCGGGGCTTTTTTCGTAAAGCCGGCAAACAGGCCGGCATTAAACCCTTCAATCACCCCGATTCACTTTAAATGCTGTGCAATGACAGGGCCTTTTTCTAAACTTGCACGTCCCGCACACCGCTCGTATATACAAGGCTATCCGTATGTCCCGGCAAACTGTCTATCAGGAACTGATACACGCATGGCGCCAGCAGGCCCGGGCCAACCCCTGGCTGACCCGCGCATTTTTCGCCACCCTGGCCCTGCTGCTGGTATTGCTGGTAATCAGCGCGATACACGGGCTGCGCGTGCAACATATAACCCACTTCCGCCTTGCGCTGTACGGCGGTACGGCCGGATTTCTGGCTACCTCGGCAGGTGCCCTGCTGATCCTCCTGCTGGGCCGCCTGAAAAACCACCTGCAAGACAGCATGCTGGGCTTTGCCGCCGGCATGATGCTGGCGGCCAGCGCTTTTTCGCTCATACTGCCGGGTCTTGAGGCGGCAGCCCGTCTGTTCAGCTCCAGCTGGGCTTCGGCCGGCGTCGTCATGCTGGGCATCGCACTGGGCACTCTATTGATGCTGGGCATGGATCGTTTTACCCCTCATGAACACCAGAGCACCGGACCATGCGGCCCCGAATGCCAGCGCATCAGCGGCATCTGGCTGTTTGTATTTGCCATTGCCCTGCACAACATTCCCGAAGGCATGGCGATTGGCGTGTCATTTGCGCAAGGCGACATGGGGGTTGGCCTGCCACTGACGACCGCCATTGCCATCCAGGATGTGCCTGAAGGCCTGGCGGTGGCTATGGCCCTGCGCCTGACCGGCCTGAGCAGCTGGCGCTCTGCCCTGCTCGCGGCGGCTACCGGCCTGCTGGAAGTGTTCGGCGCTGTGCTGGGCTTTTCCATGGCCAGCAGCCTGGCGATTGCCTACCCGCTGAGCATGGGCATTGCTGCCGGTGCCATGATTTTTGTAGTATCCCACGAGGTCATTCCGGAAACCCACCGTAACGGCAATCAGACTGCCGCCACTGTCGGCCTGATGGGCGGTTTCATGGTGATGATGCTGCTGGATACTGCACTGGGTTAATCCCCATAAATGCTGCACGAACCCGGGTATCGTTCTACAGACTAAAGAGCAACGAACCCCGGCCCTGTGCAAAACCGCCAACATAAAAACGCTGCATTTACTTTGTCGCCGCTCAAGAATTAACGCGACAACGACCTTAGCCTTATTGCTGTAACACTTTGGTGGTACGACAATACCGTCATTACGACATTATCGGGCTATGACAACAGCCCGCTTCCAGGAGTCTGCCATGTCCCCCCTGTTACGCATTTCCATCAGCAAACGCCTCTGGCTAATCCTGGTCATTGTTGTCAGTGTCTTCGTCGGCTTCGGCGTCCTGATTGCCAAACAGACCTACCGCGGGCTGGTTGAAGCCAAGGAAGTCAAAACCCAACACCTGGTCGAAAGTACCCACGGCCTGCTCGAACACTTTTACCAGCTGGAACAAAACGGCCAGCTAAGCCGCGAACAGGCGCAGGCCCAGGCGCTGGCTGCCGTCAGCAAGATCCGCTATGGCCGCAATGACTATTTCTGGGTCAACGACCTGCAGCCCGTCATGCTGATGCACCCGATGAATCCGGCCCTGGACGGACAAAACCTGTCCGGCTTCAAGGACCCGGACGGCAACCCGATTTTCAACGAATTTGCGCGCATCGCCAAAAACCAGGGTGCCGGTTTCTACAACTACCGCTGGCCGATGCCTGGCGCCAAGGATCCGGTACAAAAAATCAGCTATGTACAACTGTTCAAGCCCTGGGGCTGGGTGCTGGGTACCGGCGTTTACGTGGACGACATCCAGGCCGAGTTTCGCAGCGTCACACTGAAAAGCACCGTGGTGCGCACCATCATCATTGCCATCATGACTCTTCTGGTGTTGGGCATCATGCGCAGCATTACCCGCCCGCTGCGTGAAGTAGCCGATGCCCTGCAAAACATTGCCAGTGGCGAAGGCGACCTGACCCAGCAACTGACCTACCAGGGTAACGATGAAATCGGCGAGCTCAGCAAGAGTTTTAACACCTTCACCGACAAGCTGCGCAACATCATTATCGACCTGCAGCAGACTGCCGGCGTGCTGCAGCAATCCTCCAGCGAACTGGACAAGGCGGCGCGCAACAGCCTGGACAGCAGCGAGCGCCAGCTGCAGGAAACCGAACAGATCGCCACCTCCATGAACGAGGTCACCTATTCGGTACAGGAAGTAGCCAAAAACGCCGAGCAGGCCGCCAGCGAAGTCAGCGAGGCCAGCCAGCAGGTGGCCGCCGGCCAGCAAAGTATTCACAACAGCCTGCAGCAAACCGACCTGCTGTCGGCCACCATTGCCGAAGCCGTCAGCGTGATGGAAGCCCTGGCTGCAGAAAGCACCCAGATTGGTACCGTACTGGAAGTCATCAATTCGATTGCCGAGCAGACCAACCTGCTGGCCCTGAACGCAGCCATCGAGGCGGCACGGGCCGGCGAGCAAGGTCGCGGTTTTGCAGTGGTAGCCGATGAGGTTCGCCTGCTGGCACAACGTACCCAGCAATCCACCGGCGAAGTGCAACACATGATCGACAGCCTGCAGAAGAACTCGCGGGCCGCCGTGCAGGTCATCCAGCAAAGCAGCGAAACTTCGGCGCGCACCGTGGAACAGGCCAACATTGCCAACGCCAGCCTGGAGCAGATTACCCTGGCCCTGACTGCCCTGAGCGACCTGAACGCCTCCATTGCCAGCAGTACGCTGCAACAGGCGCACGTAGCGGAAGAAATCAACCAGAACATCAACCGCGTTGCCGGACTTGCCACCAACAGCACGGCCGCTGCCCAGCAGGCCAGCAGCTCAAGTGCCGACCTGGAGCAACTGGCCCGCAGCCTCGGCAAGGTGCTGTCCCAGTTCAGGGTTTAAACCCTGAACTGCCCCACAGGGGCAGTTCAGAAAGCATCGTCAATGGCGTCAAAAGCCCGCCCTGAGGGGCGGGGAGCAGTCATAGTGTTTCGCCGTCTTCTGGGGTGCGCCGTACAATCTTGATTTTGTGCTCAAACTTGGCCTTGCGCGTTACGCTGATCGCCCTATGGGTCAGGGTATCCAGCGTAATATTCCACGCGCCGTCCGAAGGCACACGGATTTTGGCAGGAAAGCGGTCAAAGGCACCGCCGTGGTAAGTATGGCGTGCGCCATTTTTGTAGCTTCGGAAGTTGGCATCATTCATCAGCCGGATATTGCACGGCTGTGAGCAAAAAATGATGACCAGGTCGCCTTCGTGCAGAGTTTCGCGGCGGTGAACAAATTTCATCAGGTATACCCTCAAATCAACGGCGCATACTATAGCACGCGCCGGCCTTCCTCCCGCATGCTAGAATTCGCGCCTTTTCCCAGCTGACAGGCGTACCGTGTTACTTCGACCCCGCTCTCCCTTCCTGATGACCATTCTGGCCACCCGCGCCGGTTTCCTTGTGGCCGGCCTGGGCCTGTCGGTGTGGGCACCGCTGGTGCCCTACGTGCGTCAGCGCATCCCGATGGACGATGCCACCTTTGGCCTGCTGCTGCTCAGTATCGGGCTGGGCTCGTTGTCCTGCATGCCGCTGACCGCACTGCTGACCAGCCATTTCGGCATACGCCGCGCTCTTCTGGGTGCTGCTTTCCTGCTGGTCATGGCTTTGTGCGGCATGATTTTTTTCAGCCAGTTCTGGTTGATGGTGCTGGCGCTGTTCTGCTTTGGCGGCAGCATGGGCGTGCTCGACATCGTATTGAACGTGCAGGGACTGGCGGTCGAAAGCCGCGCCAATCGCAGCCTGATGGCCGGCTTTCACGGCATGTTCAGCCTCGGCACCATTACCGGCGCACTGCTGGTCAGCCTGCTGCTGATGGCAGGATTATCGCCCGTGCTCAGTCCGTTGCTGGCGGTCGCCTGCATGGTGATGCTCTGTCTCTGGGCGCGTCCGGGCTTTGTCGAGCGGCGCACCCGGCCAGACCCGGATGGTTTTCACTGGCCCGGCGGCTTCATTATCCTGATTGGTCTGATGTGCTTTATCGTCTATCTGGCCGAAGGTGCCATTCTGGACTGGAGCGCGCTTTTTTTGATTGATTTTCGCAGCATGCCTGCGGCCAGCGCCGGACTGGGCTATGCGGCCTTTGCGCTGATGATCACCGCTGGCCGCTTTGCCGGTGATGATCTGACCAGAAAGCTGGGCCGCGCCCGCGTTATCGGTGGAGGCGGATTGCTGGCCGCTGCCGGCATTGGTCTGTCGCTACTCAGCCAGCACTGGGCGCTATCCCTGCTCGGCTACGGGCTGTGCGGACTGGGCTGCGCCAATGTATCACCGCTGCTAATGTCGCTGCTTAACCACCAGAACCGCATGCCACCCCACCTGGCAGTGACCACCGCAACGACCATCGGCTTTGCCGGCGTGCTGGCCGGTCCGGCCATGATGGGCTTTGTTGCCCAGTACTATTCTCTAAGCCACGCCTTTGCCATGCTGGCGGGCGGGCTGTTACTGGTAGCGCTGGCCAGCCCCGGCTTTCGCAAGTAGAGGATACACGGCGTTATCGGTGCACTCTGGATCCTGCGACTGCGCTTCGCACAGGATGACGGGATTTGCCGTCATTCAGCGCGTAACGCAGTGGAGTCGCGGAATCCAGCGGTACCATCCCGCAGCTACGCTTCGCATATAGCTGCGCTGGAGTTAACCAACAAAGCTAAGCAGAACCCCGGCCGCCACTGCAGAAGCAATCACACCGGCCACGTTGGGCCCCATGGCGTGCATCAGCAGGAAGTTTTGCGGATTGGACTCAAGCCCCACCTTGTTGGATACCCGCGCTGCCATCGGCACCGCCGACACGCCGGCCGAGCCAATCAGCGGATTGATCTTGTTGGCGCTGAACAAATTCATAACCTTGGCCATGATCACCCCGGCAGCCGTACCGGCACTAAAGGCAACCATGCCCAGCACCAGAATGCCCAGGGTTTTCACCTGCAGGAACGAGTCGGCCGACAGCTTGGCGCCCACGGTCAAGCCCAGCGCAATGGTGACAATGTTGATCAGCGTGTTGCGGCTGGTATCGGCCAGACGCTCGACCACGCCACATTCGCGCATCAGGTTACCAAAGGCGAACATGCCCACCAGCGGCGCGGCATCCGGCAACAGCAGGCCAATCAGCAGGGTCAGCACCAGCGGGAACACAATCTTCTCGGTCTGGCTGACGTGGCGCAGCTGGGTCATGACAATGCTCCGCTCTTCCTGATTAGTCAGTGCACGCATGATCGGTGGCTGGATCAGCGGCACCAGCGCCATATAGGAATAGGCGGCAACGGCAATAGGGCCAAGCAGCTCGGGGGCCAGACGCGAAGTCACAAAGATTGATGTGGGGCCGTCGGCACCGCCAATAATGGCAATCGAAGCGGCTTCACGCAGGGTGAACTCAAGGCCGGGAATGCCCAGCGTGCCAATTGCCAGCGCACCCAGCAGGGTACCGAAGATGCCAAACTGGGCGGCAGCGCCCAACAGTAGCGTTTTGGGGTTGGCCAGCATGGGGCCAAAGTCGGTCATCGCCCCGACGCCCATGAAAATCAGCAGCGGAAACACGCTGGTCGGCAGGCCGATCTGGTACAGCAAGTCCAGCAGGCCGCCGGCTTCGGCCATGCCAGCTGCAGGAATATTGGCCAGCACGCCGCCAAAGCCGATCGGAATGAGCAGCAGTGGCTCAAAGCCCTTGCGAATGGCCAGATAAATCAGCCCCAGACAGACCACCAGCATGATGGCCTGCCCCGCTTCGAGCTGAAAAATACCCGTGCTTTGCCACAGGTTCAACAATTTTTCCATGGCTGCATCCTCAGGCTATGGTAACCAGGCAGTCGCCGACATTGACGCAATCGCCAACCTTGACACTGACACTGCTGATGGTACCGCTACGGAAGGCACGGATCTCGGTTTCCATCTTCATGGCCTCAAGGATGATCAATACTTCACCCTCGTCCACCGACTGGCCTTCCTGTACCAGCACCTTGAAGATGTTGCCGGCCAGCGGTGCACCCTGGGGGTCACCGCTGCCGGTTACGGGCGCAGGCCCGGTCGCACCCGGCACGCCGGCCACCGGCTTGATGCCTTCGATATCACCACCTTCGTTAACCTGAACCACATAGCTCTTGCCATTGACGTCCACGGTGTAAACCGCTGCCGCTGCTTCACCAGCTGTACGCTCTTTACCGGTGGGGGCCGGCTCGAAAGCCGCCGGATTGTGACGATTCTCCAAAAACTTGAGGCCAATTTGCGGGAACAGAGCATAGGTCAGCACATCATCCACCAGCGCTTCGCCCGCACCCAGCTGGATGCCTTTTTCTGTAGCCAGCTGCTGCAACTCGGCGGTCAGCTTGTCCAGTTCGTTATCCAGCAGGTCGGCCGGTCGGCAGGTCACCGCTTCGGCACCGTCCAGCACCCGCGCCTGCAGCTCGGCATTGAACGGAGCCGGTGCGGCACCGTATTCGCCCTTGAGGATACCGGCGGTTTCCTTGGTGATGGACTTGTAACGCTCGCCGGTCAACACGTTGATCACCGCCTGGGTGCCGACAATCTGTGAGGTGGGCGTGACCAGCGGGATAAAGCCCAGGTCCTCACGGACACGGGGAATCTCGGCCAGCACCTCGTCAAAACGCTCGCTGGCGCCCTGCTCTTTAAGCTGGCTTTCCATGTTGGTCAGCATGCCGCCCGGCACCTGGGCCACCAGAATCCGCGAGTCCACGCCCTTGAGGTTGCCTTCAAATTTGGCGTACTTCTTGCGCACTTCACGGAAATAGGCTGCCACTTCTTCCACCAGCTGCAGATTC
>CAZVDA010000116.1:0-7353 GCA_964625365.1 uncultured Thiopseudomonas sp.
AGGCGCAGGCGCTGCTCAAGGACAGCGATCCTGATGTACGGGAAATGGCCGAAGAGGAAGCCGCCGACTGCAAGGCCGGTATCGAACAGCTGGAAGATGAGCTGCAAATCCTGCTGCTACCCAAAGACCCCAACGACAGCCGCAACGTGTTTCTGGAAATCCGTGCCGGCACCGGCGGTGACGAGGCGGCGATTTTTTCCGGCGACCTGTTTCGCATGTATTCGCGCTATGCCGAGCGTCAGGGCTGGCGGGTGGAAATCCTGTCCGGTCACGAAGGCGAACACGGCGGTTTCAAGGAAGTTATTGCCCGGGTTGAAGGCGACAATGTGTATGGCCGGCTGAAATTCGAGTCCGGTGCCCACCGTGTGCAGCGGGTGCCGGAAACCGAATCCCAGGGGCGGGTGCATACCTCGGCCTGTACCGTCGCCATTCTGGCCGAACCGGACGAGCAGGCCGCGATTGAAATCAACCCCGCCGATTTGCGGGTGGATACCTACCGTGCCTCCGGCGCTGGCGGCCAGCACGTCAACAAGACCGACTCGGCCATCCGCATCACCCACATTCCCACCGGCATTGTGGTCGAGTGCCAGGAAGAGCGCTCCCAGCACAAAAACCGTGCCCGTGCCATGGGCTGGCTGGCCGCCCGTCTGCAGGACCAGCAAACCGCTGCCGCACAAAAAGAAATGACCGACACCCGCCGTTCGCTGGTGGGCAGTGGCGACCGCTCCGAGCGCATCCGCACCTACAACTACCCGCAGGGCCGGGTTACCGATCACCGCATCAACCTGACCCTGTACTCGCTGGATGACGTGATGCAGGGCGGGCTGGAACAGGTGCTGGACCCGCTGCTGGTCGAGTTCCAGGCCGACCAGCTGGCCGCACTGGACGACTGACCATGACTACCATTGCCGGCCTGTTGCAACGGGCCACCACGCTGGACAGTGACAGCGCCAAGCTGGATGTCGAATTGTTGCTGGCCCATGTGCTGGGCCAGTCACGCAGCTACCTTTATGCCTGGCCCGGCAAGGAGCTGGACGCCGACCAGCTGGCACAGTTTGAACAATTATTGGCCCGCCGCCAGACCGGTGAGCCGGTCGCCTACCTGCTGGGCCAGCAGGGCTTCTGGACGCTGGACCTGCAGGTCAGCAACCACACCCTGATTCCCCGCCCGGAAACCGAGCTGCTGGTGGAAGCCGCCCTGGAGCTGGGCACTGCCCGCTCTGCCTTGCAGGTGCTCGACCTTGGCACCGGCACCGGAGCCATTGCGCTGGCACTGGCCAGCGAGCGCCCGCAGTGGCAGGTGACCGGCGTGGACCGGGTGGCCGAAGC
This sequence comes from uncultured Thiopseudomonas sp., assembly GCA_964625365.1. GTDB lineage: Bacteria > Pseudomonadota > Gammaproteobacteria > Pseudomonadales > Pseudomonadaceae > Thiopseudomonas. The sequence goes on from CAZVDA010000116.1 coordinate 1,330, forward strand.
GGTGCAGCTGGCGCAGCACAATGCGCTTAGCTGCCATCTGGGCGGTGTGCGCTTTCTGCACAGCGACTGGTTTTCGGCACTGGCCGGCGAGCGTTTTGACCTGATTGTCAGCAACCCGCCCTATATCGCCCTGCAGGACCCGCACCTGCAGCAGGGCGATGTGCGTTTCGAGCCGATGAGTGCGCTGGTTTCCGGTGCCGACGGGCTGGACGACATCCGCCGCATACTGGTGGATGCCGGTGCCCATCTGGCGGATCAGGGCTGGCTGCTGCTGGAGCATGGCTGGCAACAGGCCGCTGCCGTGCGGGACTTGATGCACCATGCCGGCTTTAGCCAAGTGCAAAGCCGCCGTGATCTGGCCGGTCACGAACGCATCACCCTTGGCCAGTGGGCACACCGGCAGGAAGCGCTGGCGTGCTGACCGATGCCGAGCTGCTGCGTTACAGCCGTCATATTCTGCTCAACGGCATTGATATCGAAGGCCAGCTGCGGCTGAAAAACAGCAAGGTGCTGATTGTCGGTCTGGGCGGACTGGGCTCGCCGGTGGCGCTCTATCTGGCTGCTGCAGGCGTTGGAGAGCTGCATCTGGCCGACTTTGACGTGGTGGACAGCAGCAACCTGCAACGCCAGATCCTGCACGACACACCCGCCGAAGGCCGGCGCAAAACCGACTCGGCTTTACAGCGTCTGCAGGCGCTCAATCCGTTGATTCATATCGAGCTGCACCACGGCAAGCTGGATACCGGCAGCCTGCAGGAGCGGGTCCAGGGCATGGATCTGGTGCTGGACTGCACCGACAATTTCCTGATCCGCGACCAGCTCAATGCCGCCTGTCTGGCCCGGCAGGTGCCCTGGATCAGCGGTGCCGCCATCCGCTGGCAGGGCCAGGTAACCCTTTATGACCCACGCCAGCCGCACAGCCCCTGTTACCGCTGCCTGTTTGGCGAGGGCGACGAGGATGATCTGGGCTGCAACGAAGCCGGCGTGCTGGGGCCGCTGGTCGGCGTGATTGGCAGCATCCAGGCGGCTGAAGCCATCAAGCAGCTGGCCGGTTTTGGTACCAGCCTGCTGGGCCGTTTGTTGCTGGTCGACATGAAAGACAGCCGTTTTCGTGAACTGCGCATCCAGCGTGATCCGCAGTGCAGTGCCTGTGGTGACTGAGCATGGACCGCAACGCACCGGTGGGCGTATTTGATTCGGGGCTGGGCGGGCTGTCGGTGCTGGCCGAAATCCGCCGCCTGCTGCCGCACGAGTCGCTGCTGTATGTGGCCGACAGCGCCTATGTGCCTTACGGCGAAAAAACCACCGAAGAAATTATCGAGCGCAGCCTGCTGTTAAGCGGCTTTCTGCTGGATCAGGGTGCCAAGGCGCTGGTGGTGGCCTGCAATACCGCCACGGCTGCCGCCATTCAGCAGCTGCGCGAGCGCTGGCCGGGCCTGAACGTGATCGGCATGGAGCCGGCGGTCAAACCGGCTGCAGCGCAGTCGCATAGCGGCAAGATTGGCGTGCTGGCCACCACTGGCACCCTGCGCAGCGCCAAGTTTGCCGCCCTGCTGGAACGCTATTCCAGCCAGGTGCAGGTGCTGACCCGGCCCTGTCCCGGACTGGTCGAGCGCATCGAAGCCGGCGAGCTGGACAGTCCGGCCACCCGCGAACTGCTGGCCGGCTATGTGCAGCCGCTGCTCGCCGCTGGCTGCGACAGCCTGATTCTGGGCTGCACCCATTACCCCTTTATCCGCCCGCTGCTGCGTGAACTGGTGGGGCCGGATATTGCCATTATCGACACCGGTGCCGCCGTGGCCCGCCGCTTGCAAACCCTGCTGGCGGCTGATGACCTGCTTGGCGATGCGGCCATGCCGGATGACCACTTTTATACCACCGGCGAGCTGGCCGCCATGCAGCGGGCACTGCCGGTGCTGTGGAGCGGTGAAGCAACGGTGCAGGCGCTGCATCTATGACGCAGGAGAAAAACCCATGGATGAACTAACCCGGCTGGCCGCCGAACTGGGCCGGCTGCTGCAGGCGAAGGAGGCGCAGGTTGCCACTGCCGAATCCTGCACCGGCGGCGGCATTGCCGAGGCCATCACCCGCATTGCCGGCAGCTCGGCCTGGTTCGAGGCCGGCTATATCACCTATTCCAATACCCAGAAAACCCGCATGTTGCAGGTGCCCGAAGCGCTGTTTGCCAGCCATGGCGCGGTTAGCCTGCCGGTGGTGGAGGCCATGGCGCGGGGCGCACAGACCAACAGCGGTGCCCGCTATGCGGTAGCGGTCAGCGGCATTGCCGGGCCGGGCGGTGGCACTGCAGACAAGCCAGTGGGCACGGTTTGTCTGGCCTGGGCAGACAGCCTGCAGGTCGAATCCGTTTGCCTGCATTTCGACGGAGACCGCGATGCCGTCCGTCGGAAAACCATCCTGCAGGCCCTGAGCGGATTACTGTCAAGCGTACAAAAATAGCCGAACCGAAAAAGCACGGTTGTCATTTGTAAAAAAACAGGCATAATACTGTTCAAGTATACAGTATTTGGCCGGCGGCCCTGCCGGCTTTGAATTTTCAGACGACGAGGTTGACGACGATGGACGAGAACAAGAAAAAAGCGCTTGCAGCGGCCCTGGGCCAGATCGAGCGCCAGTTCGGCAAGGGTGCGGTGATGCGCATGGGCGACCAGGAACGCCAGGCCATTCCGGCCATCTCCACCGGCTCGCTGGGGCTGGACATTGCCCTCGGCATAGGCGGCCTGCCCAAGGGCCGTATCGTTGAAATCTACGGTCCTGAATCCTCCGGTAAAACCACGCTGACCCTGTCGGTGATTGCCCAGGCACAAAAAGCCGGTGCTACCTGTGCTTTCGTGGACGCCGAACACGCGCTGGACCCTGAATACGCCGGCAAACTGGGCGTCAACGTGGACGACCTCTATGTCTCGCAGCCGGATACCGGCGAGCAGGCACTGGAAATCACCGACATGCTGGTGCGCTCCAATGCGGTGGACGTGATCGTGGTGGACTCGGTCGCCGCGCTGGTGCCCAAAGCAGAAATTGAAGGCGATATGGGTGATACCCACGTCGGCCTGCAGGCCCGCCTGATGAGTCAGGCGCTGCGTAAAATTACCGGCAACATCAAGAACGCCAACTGCCTGGTCATCTTCATCAACCAGATCCGCATGAAAATCGGCGTCATGTTTGGCAGCCCGGAAACCACCACCGGCGGTAACGCGCTCAAGTTCTACTCGTCCGTGCGTCTGGACATTCGCCGCATTGGCGCAGTCAAGGAAGGCGACGAAATAACCGGTAGCGAAACCCGCGTTAAAGTAGTCAAAAACAAGGTGGCCCCGCCGTTCCGCCAGGCGGAATTCCAGATCCTTTATGGACGCGGCATTTACCGCACTGGCGAAATCATCGACCTGGGCGTACAGCTGGGCCTGCTGGAAAAATCCGGTGCCTGGTACAGCCATCAGGGCACCAAGATTGGCCAGGGCAAGGCCAACTCGGCGCGTTTTCTGGAAGAAAACCCCGAACTGTGCGAAAGCCTGGAACAGCAAATCCGTGCCCAGCTGCTGACCAACGGCGGCGGTGCCGCCGCACAGGAAGAGCCGGAAGACGACGTGCTGGACGACTAAAACAGGCTGGCAGGTGCTTTGAGCACCTGCCTTTGGCAGGTTTTAAGACCCGGCACCCTGCCGGGTTTTTTAATACGGAAACCCGACCCATGAAAGGCAAACCACTGGATACGCCGGCAGACATCCGCCGCACCGCCATGGACCTGCTGGCTCGCCGCGAGCATGGCGTTCAGGAGCTAAGCCGCAAACTGCAGCAGCGGGGAGGCGAACCGGAGCAGATAGCCGCCGAGCTGCAGCGCCTGCAGGACGACGGCCTGCTCAACGAAGACCGTTATCTGGAAAGCTACATCCGCAGCCGTGCCCTGGCCGGTCGTGGCCCGGCCCGCATCCGTGAAGAACTGCAGCAACGCGGACTGGCCCGCAGCACCATCGAGGTGGCACTGGACGCCGCCGACCTGGACTGGCAGGAACAAATGCACGAACTCTGGCAACGCAAGTTTGGCGAAAAACCGGCAGACCAGAAAGCCTACGCCAAACAGGCCCGGTTTTTACTATACCGTGGCTATCCCATGGACTGGGTGCAGCGGTTGTTGCGTTAATGAGGCCAGCCCTGTGGCGGAAGTTTCCGCATGCTTGCGGAAGCCTGAACAGTTTGCCGTGGCTGGGTGAGTGTTGGCGGCTGCTCAGTGATGACTGATTGTTGCCAGTGTGCAGCGTAATAAAAACCGTCCCTGCGGGCGGGTTTGCTGCCAGTGCAACAGCCGTGTTAAGCCGGCTTTGTCACATACTCGCTCAGTGCACGCCGTGCCAGGTCGTTTAGCGAGATATTGGCACGGCTGGCGGCCAGGCTGGCGGCCATGTGCAGCTCATGGCCGACCCGCACATTAAACGAACCCTTGCAGGGTGTGTCCGGCGTTTTGCCCAGCTCAAGGCAGTCGGCCAGATAGCCGTCCACCGAAGCCTGAAATTCCTGCTCAAGGGTTTTTAAATCCCCGGCCTCATAGGTCACCAGGTCACGGATATAGGCCAGCTTGCCAAACAGCGTGCCTGTTTCCAGATCCGGCTCGATGGTGCCAAGATAGCCTTTATAAGCCAGGTGCGTCATAGGTAGCCCTCCTGTTTTAGCGCCTGGCGCACCGCTTTAAGTGCGCCGCCTTTAATGGTGTTTTCAGGGTGGGGGCGATGCAGGCGCAACATGTGCTGCGTGCTGGCGTTGTAAAAGCGCACGCGCGAGCCTGCCATCTCTTGCTGCTCATAACCCAGCTGGGCCATGAGAGTCACCAGCTCGGACCAGGCAAAGGTGCTCCCACCGGTACCGAGTTTGCTTAGCAACTTGTTGCGCCTGGTCATGTTTGTCCTCCCTGTTTGTGCGATCAACTATAGTTGCGTGCGAGGCGGCCGGCAACTGTTTACAGTTGCTTTATACTCGGCTTGCCTATCCAGGCTTCTATGGGTCATCCCGTCGATACCCATCAGGAAAACGGGTTGCAGCCGGAAACCAACTACCGAACTGTGCGAGGTGCTATAAAAAGCGCTGGCGGAATGTTGCTGGCGACGGTATGCAAAACAAAATGCAGGGGGCTGGGGTACATAAAAAAGAAAATAAAAAAGCCCGCAAGTATCAACTACTTGCGGGCTATGCTTGGTGCCCCGGGGGAGAATCGAACTCCCACGCTGTTACCAGCGGCGGATTTTGAATCCGCTGCGTCTACCAATTCCGCCACCGGGGCATGGCGGCGGATTATAGGGAGCTGTCCGGTCAAGGTCAATTGCTTTTCATGGTCAGCAGGGCTTTTTTCCGTTAAGCTTGCCGGCCTGCTTTTTGCCGGTTTTAACCATGCGTGTTGCTGATTTTCAATTTGAACTGCCAGACGGGCTGATTGCCCGCTATCCGCTTGCCGAGCGGCGTGCTAGCCGTTTGCTGGTGCTGCAGGGCGAGAATGGTGCGCTGGCGCATCATTCATTTGCCGATTTGCCGCAGTTTTTGCGTGCCGGCGATTTGCTGGTGTTCAACAACACGCGGGTGATTCCGGCACGGCTGTTTGCGCAAAAGGACAGTGGCGGCAAGGCGGAAATTCTGGTCGAGCGGGTGCTCGACGAGTATCGCGTACTGGCCCATGTGCGTGCCAGCAAGGCGCCTAAACCCGGTAGCAAGTTATTGCTGGAGCTGGGCAGTGCGCAGATGCTGGCACGCCATGACAGCCTGTTCGAGCTGGCGTTTGACCAGCCGGTGCTGTCCCTGCTGGAGCGTATCGGCCATATGCCGTTGCCACCCTATATTGACCGTGCCGACGAATTGTCGGACCGCGAACGTTACCAGACCGTGTATGCCGAACATGCTGGTGCGGTGGCTGCGCCAACGGCGGGTTTGCATTTTGACCAGCCCATGCTGGAGCAGCTTGCCCGGATGGGCGTCGAAACCGCCTTTGTTACGCTGCATGTGGGGGCGGGCACCTTTCAGCCGGTA
>CAZVDA010000117.1:0-7329 GCA_964625365.1 uncultured Thiopseudomonas sp.
GTTATGCCTCGTATCCAGCTTTCAGGCTGTGCTTGGCAAGCGGGGCGCATGTTAGACACATCCACTAACAGAGTCAAGCCCTAAAACTGTACTGCATGCAAATACCGTCAAAATCGGGTCATCTGCTTTGCTGCAGCCCTGCGGCATGCGAGAATACGCCACCTTTTTGTTTGTACAGGCTGTGTTTCTGCTTATGACCGCACAACTCATTGATGGCAAAACCATTGCCGCTTCGATTCGTCAGGACATTGCTACCGCCGTCAGCGCCCACATTGCTGCCGGCCGTCGCGCTCCCAGTCTGGCTGTCATCCTGGTAGGCAATGATCCGGCCTCCGAAGTCTATGTAGCCCACAAGCGCAAGGACTGCGAACAGGTCGGATTCACCTCGGTTGCCCATGACCTGCCGGCCGACACCAGCCAGCAGGACCTGACCGGGCTGATCGACCGCCTCAATGAAGATGACAGCGTAGACGGCATCCTGCTGCAACTGCCGCTGCCAGCCCATCTGGATGCCTCACCGCTGCTGGAGCGCATCAATCCCGAAAAGGATGTAGACGGCTTCCACCCCTATAACCTCGGCCGTCTGGCCCAGCGCATGCCGGTGCTGCGCCCCTGCACACCCAAGGGCATCGTTACCCTGCTCAACAGCACCGGTGTAGACCTGCATGGTCTGGACGCCGTGGTGGTGGGGGCTTCCAACATTGTCGGACGCCCGATGGCACTGGAGCTGCTGCTGGCCGGCTGCACCACGACAGTGACCCACCGCTTCACCAAAAACCTGGAAGAGCATGTACGCCGTGCCGATCTGGTCGTAGTCGCGGTCGGCATTCCCGGACTGGTCAAGGGCGAGTGGATCAAGCCGGGCGCCATTGTCATTGATGTCGGCATCAACCGCACCGCCGACGGCAAGCTGATTGGCGATGTGGGCTTTGAAGCAGCCGCCGAACGCGCTGCCTGGATTACGCCGGTACCCGGCGGTGTTGGCCCCATGACCCGCGCCGGCCTGCTTGAAAACACCCTGCAGGCTTACGAAAACAAGCTGTAACGCCTGGTCCTGACAAAAAACGGAGCCGCTGGCTCCGTTTTTAATGGGTCAGACCGTGCGGCAATAAGCCCGGCCACGACAAGACAACTGCCGTCCTGAAAGCCTCTACAGGCAATCCAGAATACAGCGGTTCAGCGCCTGCGCTCGCGGGTCCATCATCACATAGGCATCCATACTGTTGGTGACAAAGCCGACTGCCAGCTGCGCATCGGGATCGGCACAGCCCAGGGTGCCCCCCGCCCCCGGATGGCCAAAGGCACGCGGCCCCAGCCCGTAACTGGCGTATCCCGAGCCTGGCTGCTCCAGCATCACGCCCAGGCCAAAGCGGGTAGCTGCCAGCAAGGTGCGGTCCATTCCGTTGCTATGTTCCTGCTGCATAAGCTGCTGCCATTCTCCGTTCAGCAACTGGCCGGACAGCAACGCATTATAAAAGCCGGCCAGCGCACGGGCATCAGCGTGGGCGTTGGCCGCCGGCTGCTGCATGGTGCGCCACTGCGGCTTGTTGGTACTGGTCATCATCGACGGAGGGTTGGTAAACGCCTTGCCGGTCAGGGTTCTGGCCTGCAGCATGCGTGCGTACAGGCGCTGCGCCACCTCGTCCCCCACCGCGTTCTTGATGCGCGATACCTCACTGACACGCGCCATGTGCTGCGGCTGCAGTCCGACATAAAACTCCAGTCCCAGCGGTCCGGCAATGCGGCTGGCAATTACCTGCCCCGGCATCTGCCCTTCTACCCTGCGCACCAGTTCGCCGAGCAGCCAGCCATAGGTCATGGGTGCATAGCCGTGGGCGGTATCCGGCTGCCACCACGGCTGCTGGCTCTCGACCGCCTGGACCATGCGCTGCCAGTCAAACAGGGCTTCGGCCGGCAGCGGCTCCAGCAGTGCCGACAGGCCGCTTCTGTGCGAAAGCAACTGTCGCGTGGTGATGTCACTCTTGCCGGCAGCAGCAAATTCGGGCCAGTAGCGGGCCACCGGCACATCCAGCCCGAGCCTGCCTTCCTGCGCCAGTTGCAGCACCACTGCGGCCAGCACCGGCTTGCCGCTGGAAAACACATTGACCAGGGTGTTTTCCTGCCAGGCCTGCTGGCCGGCACGATCGGTGACCCCACCCCAGACATCAATCACACAGTGCCCGCGATGCAAGACGCACAGCCCCGCCCCGCGCTGCTCCGGCCGTTGCAGCAGATCCTGCAACAACTGCACAACCGGTGCGAAAGCGGGATCAAAGGTTCCTTTCAGGGTATGCATGAAAATCTCCTGCAAATGACGGGGCCATGGCATGGCGAACTGCCGTCGCTGTGTATGGCTATACGGTTACCAGTAATTTTCTACAGCCACCTGGCCCGGCTTGCGGGTCAGCGACAGCTGCATGTCGCGCTGTTTGAGCAGCTTGCGGGTGTCGTCCACCATCTGCGGGTTACCACAGATCAGCACTCTGGAATGTTCGGGCGCCAGGGCTACGCCAGCGGCCTGTTCCAGCTGGCCGTTTTGCAGCAACCCGGTAATGCGCTGCTGCAAACAACCCGCGACCGGTTCGCGGGTCACTATCGGCACAAACTTCAGCTTATGGGCGTGAGGCACAATATACTCACGGGTCAGCAGCTCCTGTAGCAGGTCTCGGTACGCCAGCTCCGCTGCAGTGCGCACACTATACACCAGCACAATCTGCTCAAAACGCTCCCATACCCCGAAGTCCTGCAAAATGGACAGGAAGGGCGCGACGCCGGTACCGGTTGCCAGCATCCACAGGTCGCGGCCATCCACAAAGCGGTCCAGTGTCAAAAAACCTTGTGGCTGCTTTTCCACCAGCAGCCCGTCGCCCACCTTGAGCTGGCTAAGCACACTGGTAAACTCGCCGTCCGGTACGACTATGGAAAAGAAATCCAGCCATTCATCATGCGGACTGGACACCATTGAATAGGCCCGCCACACCAGATTACCGCGTGCGGTACGCACACCCAGCCGGGCAAACTGGCCGGCGGTAAACCGAAAACCGTCATGGCGGGTGCAACGAAAACTGAACAGCGTCGGCGTTAAGGGTAGAATGTGGGTAATGGTTTCCCTGGTGAACTTTTCATCCGGCTGATTCATACCTGACTCCGTTAGTAGGATATACACATCCCATTAATACTCCTTTTCCCTGCTGGATTAAACCGATAAAACGCATGGCCATTCTTGAATCTCCTTTTGCCCGTCTCGATCTTGACCGTTACCCGCAACAACACAACTCCCCGCTGCAGGCATTCAACGCTGCCGACGAGTATCTGCTGCAACGCCTGCACGAACAGCAGCTGCCCAGGAGCGCGCGCGTGCTGGTGGTCAACGACAGCTTTGGCGCGCTGGCACTGAGCCTGTGCGGCCACTATCAGGTCAGCAGCTGCAGCGACTCCGTGCTGTCCACTCTGGGGCTGGAAGCCAACGCTCACGCCAATGAACTGGACATCAGCAGTATCCAGCAGGTCAGCCGTACCTGCGAGCTGGGCGGTCACTTTGACGCGGTACTGATCCAGATACCCAAAACCCTGGCCCTGCTGGAAGACCAGCTGGCCGGCCTGCAAGGCAAGCTCAAGGCCGACAGCCTGGTCGTGGCCGGCGCCATGGTCAAACATCTACCGCGCGCTGCCGGTGATTTGCTGGAAAAATACACGGGCGCGGTACAGGCCAGCCTGGCGGTAAAAAAGGCCCGCCTGCTGCAGGCCAGTGTGCGCGAACAGACCGCCTTGCCGGTGCCGGCACCCCGTCACTATCGCCTTGAAGAGCCGCAGCTGGAGCTGGTCAACCATGCCGGCGTGTTTAGCCGTGAAAGCCTGGATCTGGGCACCCGTCTGCTGCTGCAACAGCTGCCGCAGGAACTGGGCAGCAAGACAGTGGCCGACCTTGGCTGCGGCAATGGCGTGCTGGCGCTGGCCTGCGCGCGCTTAAATCCCGATGCGCAGTTTGTACTGGTGGACGAAAGCCACGCTGCCGTGCGTTCGGCCCGCGATAGCTGGCAGCTGAATCTGGGTGAACGTCCGGTCGAGATTCTCGCCGCCGACGGCCTGCGCCCGCTGCCGCCGGCCAGTGTTGATCTGGTGCTGTGCAACCCGCCCTTCCACCAGCTGCAGGCGATGAACGACTTCCTCGCCCTGCGCATGTTCCGCCAGGCCCACCGCGCGCTGAAACCCGGCGGCGAGCTGCTGATGGTCGGCAACCGTCATCTGGGCTATCACGCACGGCTGCGCCGCTGGTTTGCCAACGTCGAGCAGGTAGCGGCCCACCCCAAGTTTGTGGTGCTGCGCGCCCGTAAAAAGGCGGAAAAAGCGTGAACCCCATGAGCCACAGCTGTCCTGCCCGCTTCTCCGTTGCGCCTATGCTGGACTGGACAGATAGCCCCTGCCGCTACTTTTTGCGCCTACTGAGTAAGCATGCCGTGCTGTATAGCGAAATGGTTACCACCGGTGCGCTGATTCACGGCGATGCGGCGCGGCATCTGGATTTTGATGCCAGCGAAAACCCGTTGGTGCTGCAACTGGGCGGCAGCAACGCGCAAGAACTGGCGCACTGCGCCAAACTGGGCGAGCAATGGGGCTATAGCGAAATCAACCTTAACATTGGCTGCCCCAGCGACCGGGTGCAAAACAACATGATTGGTGCCTGCCTGATGGGGCATCCGCAACTGGTGGCCGACGGGGTTAAAGCCATGCGCGATGCAGTCAGCATTCCGGTCACGGTCAAACACCGTATCGGCATCAATGGCCGCGACAGCTATCAGGAGCTGGTGGATTTTGTCGGCACTGTGGCCGGGGCTGGTTGCCAGCACTTTATCGTGCATGCGCGCATTGCCATTCTCGAAGGACTGTCGCCCAAGCAAAACCGCGACGTGCCGCCGCTGCGTTATGACATTGCCCGCCAACTAAAGCAGGACTTTCCCGGCCTGCACTTCACCCTCAACGGCGGCATCAAGACGCTGGACGCGTGCGAGCAACATCTACAAGACTTTGATGGCGTAATGCTGGGGCGCGAGGTGTATGCCAATCCATGGCTGATGCGCGAGGTGGACGAGCGCATCTACGGCCGGCCCGGTCACAGTCCGCAAACCCGTACCGAAGTGCTGCTGAAAATGCGCGCCTACATCGAACGCCATGTGCAACAAGGCGGCAAAGTGGTGCATGTCACCCGCCACTTGCTGGGTATTGCCCAGGGTTTTCCCGGTGCGCGGCGCTTTCGTCAGTTACTGTCCGCCGATATCCACCGCAGCGACAATCAACTGGCCGTATTTGACCAGGCGATTGAGGTGTTGCAGGGCGAGTGAGCGCTTAGCGCGCAGCGAGGTTGCCGCGGGCCATGCTCTCGGCCTCCCTGCTGCTTTCCAGCCAGTCACGCCAGGACTGTACCCGCTTGCGCGAGGCGCCGGCAGTTGCCGCGGAATCCAGCGCGCGGCTGCCCAGTTCCCAGTCACGCTCCTGCATGGCCAGCTGGGCCAGTACCAGCCAGTGCTCGGCCTTGTTGCCCTGCCCTGCCAGTTTGCTATACATGCGGATCGCCGTCTTGCGGTCACGGGCCTGCCAGTGCAGGCTGGCCAGTGTTTCCTGGCGACGCACATCATTGTTCAAGCGGCCCTGCTCGATCAACTGGGTCATCAGGCGGGCGGCCTGCCAGGGCTGATCGGCAGCCACCGCCAGTGACAGCATTTGCTCCAGCTCCTGCGCATTCATGGCCAGCCCCTTGCGATAGGCAGTGCGCAGGGTGGCAAATGCCTGTGCCGCCTGACCGGCAGCGTGCTGCAGGCCGGCAAGCTGCTTCCAGTGGGCAAAGTTGTCCGGATTGGTGCGCAGAATACGCTGCTGCCAGTGCGCCGCCTTGCCATACTGTTTCAGATTGGCATGCGCCGCCACCATGAACTGCAGCCATTGCGGCTCGATCTGTGACTGGCCGGCCAGATAACGCTCGGCCAGCGGCAGCGCCTGGTCATAACGCTCCAGCATCTGCCAGGCCTGAATGCTCAGCTGCAGCACTTCGCTGGTTTGCGGCTGGCCCTTGAGGGCAGTCAGCGCTGCTTGCGGCTGCTTGAGCTGCATGTGCAATTTGCCAAGGTTCAGGCCGTCTTCAAGGCGTTCCTCTTTGGACAGTTGATTGCTGCGTAGCGCCTGTTGCAACAAGGTGGCCGCTTTCTGCGGCTGTCCGGCCTGCCAGGCCAGGTAGGCGCGGTTACGTAATACCAGTGCCTCGGCAAAGCTGTCCTTCTCGGGCTTGAGCCCTTCAAGAATCTGCAAGCCACGGGCCGCATCGCCCTTGGCCTGGGCCGCCTGTGCCTGCTGCAGCGCCTGCAATACGGCAGGCTCCACCGTTTGTGCCTGTGACAAGCCGCAATACAGGACCGCACACAAAATCAGCCAGCGTTTCATGCCTACCTCCCCTGGGTCAGGCGAAATTCAAGGGTTTTCACCGCTTCGCGCTCTACCGCAAGCCCTGCTTCGGTACGCGGAGCAAACCGCCAGCGTGCTGCCGCACGACGGGCCGAACGGTCAAACACATTGGGCGGCGACGACTCGATGACACGAATGTTTTCTACCCGCCCCTGCGGGGTAATAGTAAAGGCCAGTTTGACGTGCCCTTCAATACCGCGCCGGCGTGCCTGATCCGGATATTCCGGCAGCACTTCATTGAGCGGTACCACTTCCGAATCCACACCCGTTGGCCCCGGCGCACCGGCACTGGCTGCGGCCGGTGCCGGAGCTGGCGCAGGCGCTGCTTTGGCCGCTGTCACGCCAGCCAGACTGGGCATGGACGCGGCCTGAATGCTGAGCGACGACGGCAGATTGGGCAGGCTGACATCCAGCTTGACCGTTGGTGTCGTATGCATGTGCTGTGGCGGCTGCGGTGTTTGCGGAGACGGCGGCTGCACCTGGTCGGGAGGCGGCTCGGGCGCTTTCAACCGGCTGCGGGACTGGCTCTCGCTATTGTCCCTGCTCATGGGCACAAAATGTCCGACCTGCACCGGCCGGTTATCGACCCGCGCCTTGGGCGGCGAAATCATCCACAGGATCATCACGAAACTGGCCAGCACCACCAGCAGCGCCACCAGCAGCGAAACCAGCCAGCGTGCCATCAGTTGGACTCCGTCGAAGCCGCCAGTGCCACATCCGGCACACCGGCCAGACGCGCCTGATCCATTACCTGCACCACCAGGCCGGTGCGGGCATCCCGGTCAGCCTGCACCACCACGATGCCTTCGGGCTGTTCCTGGCGCATGCGCTCGACATGGGCACGCACGGTGCGTACATCCACCGCCTGCTTGTCCA
>CAZVDA010000118.1:0-7313 GCA_964625365.1 uncultured Thiopseudomonas sp.
ATCGTCAAGCTTCAAACAAACAACCCCTGCAGATCACTGCAGGGGTTTTTTGTTTTTCCGCAGCGGCTTCAATTTTGATATTTGCAGCGAATGGGCTAGAATCACCGGCAAATTTAATTGAAAGGAAGGTGAAAATGAGCGAATTTCCGGCATGTCCATCGTGTAACGAAACTATGACCTACCCGCAGGGTGACCTGCTGGCTTGCCCCATGTGCGGACATGAATGGTCAGCGGATGCAGATGCAGCGGGAAGTGATGCACCCCAATACCGTGACGCCCATGGCACGCCGCTGCAGGATGGCGATACCGTTACCCTGATCAAGGATCTGAAGGTCAAGGGTAGTTCCACGGTGATCAAGATGGGTACCCGCATTACCAACATTCGTCTGGTTGAGGGGGATCATGATGTGGATTGCCGCGTAGATGGCCAGAAGCTGTTGCTCAAGTCCTGCTTTATGAAGAAAGCCTGACCCCCAGACATAAAAAAGCCCGCTCAAATAAAGCGGGCTTTTTTGTGCTGCAGAGAATCAGTGGTTACGCACGCGCCGGCGCTGTAGCCAGACGATCAGCGCGAGCAGGGCAAAGCCCGGTATCCACATGATTTCCTTACGGATGCGCTCAACCGGTTTTTGTGCGCTGGTGATCACTTGATCAAATTCGAGCCCCAGATCAGCGGCGATGCTGCCGAAGGCTACGTTATCGACGATCAGTGTGTCGTTTTCGATCAGCAATTCCAGCCCCAGGGCTTTCATACGCGCTTCACCGCTGTCACCACGCGGCACGGGTAGCAGCATCACGGTGCTTTTAGGGTTGCCGAGCGGGTCTTCTCCCTCCACCAGCAAGCGCAATTCGCGTTTATGTGGAGTTTCACCCAGCGTCTGGATAAAGGAATCAGGGTGTATGTCTTCCCAGGGGTCATAGAGGCGGTCCAGCCAGAAGCCCGGACGGAACAGGGTAAAGGCCACTAGCAAGAGCAGGATGCTTTCATACCAGCGGCTGCGGGTGATAAACCAGCCCTGGGTAGCGGCGGCAAAGATCAGCATGGCCAGCGTGGCAATCACGAATACGACGATGCCATGTCCAAAGCTGACATCCATCAGCAGCAGGTCGGTGTTGAAGATGAACAGGAACGGCAGTGCCGCCGTGCGCAGGCTGTAGTAGAACGCTTGTATCCCGGTGCGGATGGGATCACCCTTGGAGACGGCCGCAGCGGCAAAGGATGCCAGCCCGACCGGCGGGGTAACGTCGGCCATGATGCCAAAGTAGAACACGAACAGGTGCACGGCAATCAGCGGAACGATCAGGCCGTTTTGTTGCCCCAGTGCCACGATCACGGGTGCCAGCAGGCTGGACACCACAATATAGTTAGCCGTGGTAGGCAGGCCCATACCGAGGATCAGGCTGAATACGGCAGTCAGGATCAGCATCAGCAGCAGGTTGCCCATTGACAGTAACTCGACCAGATCAGCCAGCACCAGGCCGACGCCGGTTTGCGAAACTGCGCCGACAATGATGCCGGCAGTCGCGGTGGCAATACCGATGCCGATCATGTTGCGCGCGCCGGTAATCAGCCCTTCGCGCAAATCTACCAGCCCTTCACGGACTTCACAGCCGATGCGGGACGGCTCGCCGCGCATCCAGGCCAGGATCGGGCGCTGGGTAATCAGGATGCCGACCAGCATCAGGCTGCCCCAGTAGGCGGACAGGCCCGGTGACAACCGTTCGACCATCAGACACCAGACCAGCACTACCACTGGCAGAATAAAATGCAGACCGGACAACAATACCCAGCGGGTATCCGGCAGCTCTTCAATAGGGGCGTCCGGATCTTCCATCTCCAGTGGCGGGCGGTTGGCGGCGATTTTCAGTAGCCCCAGATACACGGCTACCAGCAGCAGGATGATGATGGTGAGCGCATGCTCGCCCAGCAAGGGCTTGAGCCAGCCAAGGCCGTAATACACCGCCAGCGACAGACCGGAAATCAGTGCGGCACCAAAGGCAAAGCCGGTTAGGCGGCGCAGCCAGGGTTTGCGGGCGGCGGTGCCGATGGGCTGCATGCCCAGCTTGAGCGCTTCCAGGTGCACGATATATAGCAGGGCAATGTAGGAAATGGTGGCCGGCAGGAAAGCATGTTTGATGATTTCCACATAGGGCATGCCGACATACTCGACCATCAGAAAGGCCGCAGCCCCCATCACCGGCGGCATGATCTGCCCGTTGACCGAGGAGGTTACCTCGACCGCGCCGGCCTTTTCAGCCGAGAAACCGACCCGTTTCATCATCGGAATGGTAAAGGTACCGGTGGTCACCACGTTGGCAATTGATGAGCCGGAGATCATGCCGGTCAGGGCCGAAGATACCACCGCTGCCTTGGCCGGTCCGCCGCGCATGTGGCCGAGCAGGCTGAAGGCCAGCTGGATAAAGTAGTTGCCGGCACCGGCCCGCTCCAGCAGTGCGCCAAACAATACGAACAGAAACACAAAACTGGTGGAGACGCCCAGCGCAATGCCAAACACGCCCTCGGTGGTAATCCACTGGTGGTTGGCTAGTGCATTGAGACTGACACCCCGGTGGGCCAGCAGGTCCGGCATGTAAGGACCTGCCATGCTGTAGGCCAGGAATACCAGCGCAATAATGGCCAGCGGCGGGCCAAGGGTGCGGCGGGTGGCTTCCAGCAGCAGTGGCAGGCCGATCAGGGCAATGACCAGATCGGTCGTGGTCAGGATGCCGGGCCGCAGCGCCAGTTGCTGGTAAAACACAAACAGATAGGACGCGCATGCCACCGCCACCAGCGCCAGCACCTTGTCGGTGATCGGCACATAACTGCGCGGTGAACGCTTGAAGGCTGGATAAGCCAGAAATGACAGCAACAGGGCAAAGCTCAGGTGGATGGCACGGGTTTCGGTGTCATTGAGCACACCCCACTTGAGAATAAAGGGCAGCGGCGAGGCAATCCATAACTGGAACAGCGACCAGCACAGGGCGATACCGGCAATCAGGACTGCCATCAGGCCGGCAGGTGAGCGGGCACCGGCTTCTTGGGCCAGCATTTCGCCTGCATCGAGTTGAGATTCTTTAGCCATGTCTGTGCTCCCGCATAGCCGGGCTACGCCTGCGGGTGGCAGGGCAGCCCTTGTTATAGGTGCCGCTGGTGGCGGCGGGTTGGTCCAGTCAAGCAAAATACCGGTGCGGTCAGCCGCACCGGCTTACAGCAGGCAGCTGCTTACAGCCAGCCGCGTTCTTTGTAGTAACGCACGGCACCCTCATGCAGCGGCGCGGACAGGCCGGCCTTGATCATTTCCTGCTCGTCCAGATCCTTGAACGCAGGATGCAGGCGCTTGAAACGCTCCAGGTTGTCGAACACCGACTTGACCACCTGATAGACCAGCTCGGGGCTGGTATTGGCGCTGGCACTGATCACTGCCTTGCCGCCAATGGAGGGGGTTGGGGTGTCGTTGCCCTTGTACAGTCCGGCCGGAATTTCGGCTTTGGTGTAGTAGCTTTTTTCAGCCAGCAGCGCGTCGATTTCGGGGCCGCTAATCGGTACCAGCACGGCATCTACTGTGGTGGTGGCTTCCTGAATGGCCCCGTTGGGATGGCCGACAAAGTAGGTCATGGCGTCAATGTTGTTGTCATTGAGCGCACTGGCCTGTTCGGCAGGTTTCAGCTCGGCGGCCAGGGAGAATACTGAACGGTCCCAGCCTTTTTTGGCCATGATTTCGTCCAGGGTATCGCGCTGGCCGGAACCCGGGTTGCCAACGTTGACGCGCTTGCCCTTGAGGTCGTCCAGATTGGCGATATGGGCATCGCGGCGGGCCAGTACGGTAAATACTTCGCTTTGCAGCGAGAACAGGGCGCGAATATCGTCCATCTTGCGGTCAAAGGGAGCCAGACCTTCCATCGCCTTGTACTGGTGGTCGGACTGCATCACGCCCATGTTGAACTCGCCGCTGCGGATGCCATTGACGTTGGCCACGCCGCCGCCACTGGCCGGTGCATTACATTTGATGCCGTGGCTTTTGGTGTCGCGGTTGACGAAACGGCAGATCGACTGACCGGCCACATAATAAACGCCGGTCTGGCCACCAGTACCTATGGTGATGAATTTTTCGTCAGCGGCCTGGGCGGTACCCGCCAGAGACAGACCGGTCAGTGCGGCGGACAGCGCCAGTGCCAGCGTAGTGATTTTTTGCATGGGGGCATCTCCTCGGTTCTTGTTGGGTCAGTGCCTGGGCCGCATGGGCAATCTTCCGGCACCTGGGCAGGTTATACCGGATTGCCCTGCTAGGGAACCTTGGCCATAAGCCTGTACCGGCAAAACGATGTTTAAACGCGAGCGGCAGCATGGCCATTCACGAGCATTATCGGCTTACAGGCCCGGTGCGGCTGCCAGTGACAGGCGAAATACCTTGGAGTTGCGCTGGAAGTTGTACAGCTCGGCCTTGCGCTGCGGCAGCTCGGCGAGGGTGCAGGGCTGGAAGCCGCGCTCCTGGAACCAGTGCGCAGTGCGGGTGGTGAGTACAAACAGCGACTCCAGCCCCATGGCCAGCGCCCGATGGCGGATGCGCTCCAGCATGGCATCGCCATGGCCGCCGTGACGGTAGTCGGGATGTACGGCCAGACAGGCCAGCTCGCCGGTTTTGTCTTCGGCAAAGGGATAGAGGGCGGCACAGGCAATCAGCAGGCCGTCACGCTCGACTACGCTGAACTGCCGGATTTCCTGTTCCAGCAGGTCGCGGGAGCGGCGTACCAGCAGACCTTGTTCTTCCAGCGGGCGGATCAGCTCCAGCAGGCCGCCGACATCCTCGATACCGGCTTCGCGTACCCGCTCAAAGCTGCCTTGATCCAGCAGGGTGCCGCAGCCATCGCGGGTAAACAGCTCGCTGAGCAGGGCACCATCGCGCTGATAGCTGATCAGGTGGCAGCGCGGCACCTGATGCTGGCTGGCCTGTATGGCAGCTGCCAGCGTGGTGGCTACCGGAAGGCCCTGCACGCGGGCCAGCTCGAGTGTGGCACGTTGCAGGCCCAGTTCGCGGATGAGCTGGCCGTTTTCGTCCAGCAGCCCCTGTTCGGCGGTAAACAGGATCAGCTTGTCGGCCTTGAGGCTGATGGCGGCACGGGTGGCTACCTCCTCGCAGGACAGGTTGAAGATTTCGCCAGTGGGCGAGTAGCCCAGATGCGACAGCAGCACCAGATGGCGCTGGTCGAGCAGCTGGTTGATGGCTTCGGCATCAATACGGCGGACTTCGCCGGTGTGCTGATAATCGATGCCATCGACCACACCAGAGGGGCGGGCAGTGACCAGATTGCCGCTGACAATGCGCAGCTTGGCACCCTGCATGGGTGAGGCGGCAATGTTGACTGACAGTCGCGCCTCGATCTGGCTGCGCAGCTGGCCGACGGCGCTGATGATGCAGTCCAGACTGTCGCGATCAGTGATGCGCAGGTTGTTGTGGTAGTGCGATTCGACCTGGCGCAGGGCCAGCGCCTGCTCGATTTGCGGACGCGAGCCATGCACCAGTACCAGTCGCACGCCCAGACTGTGCAGCAGCACCAGGTCGTGAACAATGCCGTTGAAGTTGGCATGGTTCAGGCTTTCACCGGGCAGCATGATGACAAAGGTGCGCTCGCGGTGGCTGTTGATATAGGGGGAGGAGTGGCGCAACCAGGTTACATAGTCGTGCATGGCGGTCATTCTTGTTGTCGTCGATGGGTGGCACTGTGCGTATGGCAATGGAGTATGGATTACGCAAACACGCCGCAAGTCTACCCTTTATAGGCTACATGGCGCATCTGACCGCCATGGATGGCGGCAATGCAGTTTTTTCAGGAACAAAAAACTGCCCTGGCGGCACATCCCTGCTTCACCTGTTCCCCGCTGCGGCACATGAGCACTTGTGTTGTCTGCCAATTCGATAAGCAGAAGCAATAGAGAAGCAGTGAGACTGCACTATAAGACAGAATGCGCCTGCGGCAAAAGTTTTGCCGCAGGCGTGGGTGATTACAGGAAGATCAGCTTGAGGATGCTGAAGAAGACGATGGCCAGGAAGGCCCCTGCCGGCAGGGTGATGGCCCAGGACATGAAGATCGACAGAATCACGCGTAGGTTGAGGGCGCTGATGCCGCGCGCCAAGCCAATACCCAGTACCGCACCGACCAGGGTGTGGGTGGTGGATACCGGCAGGCCAAAGGCCGAGGCGGTGACCACGGTGGAGGCGGTGGCCAGTTCGGCGGCAAAGCCGCGGCTTGGGGTCAGTTTGGTGATTTCCTTGCCGACGGTGGCAATCACCTTGTAACCGTAGGTGGCCAGGCCGATGACGATACCTATGCCACCCAAAAACAGTACCCAGGCCGGTACGGCGGTTTTGGCACCAATCTCCGACAGATCCTGATTCTGAATCACGCCGGCAATCGCGGCCAGCGGGCCTACGGCGTTGGCCACATCGTTGGCACCATGGGCGAAGGCCATGGAGCAGGCGGTAAAGATCATCAGGATGGCAAAGGATTTTTCTACGCTGTGATAGTTGGCGCGACGCGAGTTGTTTTCCGGACGCTTGACCCGGCGCAGCAGCAGGATACCGCCGCCCATCACCACCAGACCGGCGACGATGGCCAGCAGCAGGCTCTGTTCGCTATTGAGGCTGATGCCGACGTGTTTGAGGCCCTTGGACAGGGTCATCAGTGCCACCATGAAACCGGTGAGGAACATGTACACCGGCACATAGCGCTTGGCGCTGGCAAAGGGGTCATCGGTATTGATGATCAGTTTTTGTACGCTGATGAACAACAGAAAGCCCAGTGTGCCGGACAGGAAAGGCGTCACCACCCAGCTGGCGGTAATCGGCAGGATGGAGCTCCACTGGACAGAGTCTACCGATACGCCCACGGCAGCAAAACCAACGACAGCGCCCATAATGGTGTGGGTACTGGACACCGGCCAGCCACGGCTGGTGGCGATCAGTAGCCAGGTACCGGCGGCCATCAGCGCCGACATCATGCCCAGCACCATCAGGTCCACCGACATCACGTCAACCTTGACGATGCCGTTCTTGATGGTGTCGGTGACCTCGCCGCCGGCAAAGTAGGCACCGCAGAACTCGAACACCATGGCAATCAGGATGGCCTGCCTGATGGTCAGCGCCTTGGAGCCAACCGAAGTGCCCATGGCGTTGGCAACGTCATTCGCGCCCACGCCCCATGCCATGAAAAAACCAAAAACACAGGCCATGACCAGCAAGATCATGCCGTAATCGGTAATAAGAGACATAAGATTTTCCGCTTCGTAAAAAAAGAGCGCGCCAATCAGCGCGCAA
>CAZVDA010000119.1:0-7226 GCA_964625365.1 uncultured Thiopseudomonas sp.
TGCCCCTGAGAAGACTCAAACCCCTGTCGGGGGCAAGCCCTCCTCTTACAAGTTCGAATTCATTCGCACAATCCCGACATCGTCGGGCACCTGGTAAGCACCTGTACGAAGGGGCTTGCCCCTGAGAGCTGCCCATATCGCTACCGCCCCAGTAGTCTTAGAGGTAGACGGAATTCCAGTAGGGATACTGCTTTACACTTTTGCTCAACCCGGCTCGTAACGGGTTAGCCACGATATATCTGGCAACATCAAGCAAATCATCATTTTTTCGGATCGCACGCTCGTAAAATCCCGGATACCAGATGCTGCCCTGATGCCCAGCACATGTGCGCACTTCCATTGCGGACAATGATTTCATCCGTCCTATCAACTCTGAGAGACTGTCTATCTCTCCCAATTGCACCAGCCAGTGAGCGTGATCCGGCATCAGCACCCAACATAATAATGATGAGTCCTTTAGTGTTTTCGTGCAGGTAAACGAACGACAGGCAGCATTGGCATATTTCCAGTCTGAAAACACCTGCCGCCGCTGCCATGTACGGGAAACAACGTGATAAATCTGGCCTGCAGATGAGTAGCGGCCTTTCTTTAGGTTTTTATAACCTGACATGGACACCTTACTTCCTTGCAAAGCGATTGGCTTGTAACAGCCTTCGTCGGGGGCAAGCCCCCTCCTACAAACAGCACAAGCGACTTGTGCGAAGGGGCTTACCCCTTAGAAATCATTAATCTTTATACCCCTGTGGGTTATTGCTCTGCCAACGCCAGCTGTCTTCGCACATGCGGGCCAGATCCAGTTCGGCACGCCAGCCCAGCAGTTCAAGCGCCAGCGCTGGATCGGCATAACACTGGGCCACATCGCCCGGACGGCGGGCTACAATCTCGTACGGCACTTCGCGGCCCGATGCCTTTGCCAGCGCCGCCACCATCTCCAGCACCGAATAACCCTGACCTGTGCCCAGGTTGACTGTCAACAGGCGTGGTGCATCCAGCGCCTGCAATGCCTTGATGTGCCCCTTGGCTAGATCCACCACATGGATGTAATCACGCACTCCGGTGCCGTCCGGTGTCGGATAGTCACCACCAAACACGCTCAGGCGCTCGCGCTTGCCGACTGCAACCTGAGTGATGTACGGCATCAGGTTGTTGGGAATATCGCGGGGATCTTCGCCGATCATGCCGGAAACGTGCGCCCCGACCGGATTGAAATAACGCAATAGCGCCAGCGACCAGCGTTCGTCGGAATGGCGCAGGTCTCGCAACATGTCCTCGATGATCAGCTTGGAGCGGCCATAGGGGTTGGTCGCCGACAGGGGAAAGTCCTCGCGAATCGGCACCGAGGCGGGATCACCATAGACAGTGGCCGACGAGCTGAACACCAGCTGGCGACAATCGTGCCTGTCCATCGCTTGCAGCAGGTTGAGGGTACCGGCCACGTTGTTCTGGTAGTAATGCAGCGGCATGGAAACCGACTCGCCTACAGCTTTCAGGCCGGCAAAATGGATAACCGCCGTAATCGGAAAACGACTGAACACCGCTTCAAGATTATCCGTCGAGCGGATATCACCCTCGACAAACTCCAGCGTCTTGCCAGTGATCTTCTGCACGCGGCGCAGCGACTCTTCGGACGAATTGGACAGGTTGTCCAGCACTACCACAGAGTAGCCGGCCTCCAGCAGCTCGACACAGGTATGCGAACCTATATAGCCCGCTCCGCCTGTAACCAAAATGTACTTATCCGACATAATCCACTCTCTGCGCTTCTTGAACTCTCCAGATTGTAAAACAAAGCCAGCTACTACACAGCAACCTTTGACGGGGAAAACCCTGCATTTTAAAATTCCGGGGAACCCAGCCGACTTCGACTGTTCAAACATCTGTATTCATTTAACGGAGCAGACCATGAAACCGGTCATTTTCCTTGCACTATCCGGCAGCCTGCTGCTGGCCGGCTGTAACACTACCAGCACCACACCAGACACCTACACCTACAACTGCGATAGCGGTGCAAAAGTTACTGCCACCTATCCTGACACCGAGTCGGCACGGGTCACTTATCTTGGTCGTGAACACAGCATGCGCATCGATGTTTCCGCCAGTGGCGCCCGCTATGTAAGTGATCAGCTGGAGTGGTGGACCAAGGGTCCGGAAGGCACCCTGCTGCAAGCTGATGCCAGCGGTGAAACCAGCGTCCTTGAGCAGTGCAGCCAGCAACGCTAAACCCGCCCTTTGCAAGCATAAAAGCCCCCCAACATGCCGACCGGCCAGAAATCTGGCAGCAATTGCACTTCCGGCCGCTCGGTATATCCCTTCAAGACCTCTCCTGTCATTTTGCATCGCGCTGGCACTGGCTGCAGCAGGGCAATGCGGGTACCATGCGCAGCCTGTCTTTCTTTCCTTCCTGCTGACCTTCGCCCATGATTCGCCTGCACAATCTGTCCCTGCAACGCGGCCCCTTGCGGCTGCTTGATCACGTCGACCTCACTGTTCATCCCGGCCACAAAGTGGGCCTGGTGGGCGCCAATGGTGCGGGCAAATCCAGCCTGTTTGCCCTATTGCAGGGTCAATTGCAGGCGGATAGCGGCGATTGCGAGATTCCCGAGCAGTGGCGCATTGCCCATATGGAGCAGGAAATCACCGCGCTGGAACGCAGCGCACTGGATTATGTACTGGACGGCGACACCCGTCTGCGCGAGCTGCAGCAGGAAATGGCGCAAGCCGAGCAGCAACAGGACGGTGCCGCCATGGGCCGGCTCAATGCGGAGCTGGACGCCGCCGATGCCTGGACTGCGGAAAGTCGCGCCAGCAGGTTGCTGGCCGGCCTGGGCTTTGCCGTGAATGAAATGCAGCGCCCGGTCTCATCCTTTTCCGGCGGCTGGCGCATGCGCCTGAACCTGGCCCATACACTGATGTGCCCGTCCGACTTGCTATTGCTGGACGAACCGACCAACCACCTGGATCTCGATGCCATCCTCTGGCTGGAAGGCTGGCTGCAGCAGTACCCGGGTACTTTGCTGCTGATCTCCCACGACCGTGACTTCATGGATGCGGTGGTACAACAGGTTGTGCATTTTGAACGCCAGAAGCTGGTAGCCTATCGTGGCGGCTACAGCGCTTTTGAACGCGCCCGTGCCGAGCGCATGCTGCAACAGCAACAGGCCTACGAAAAGCAGCAGGCCGAACGCGCCCACATGCAGGATTTCATCCGCCGCTTCAAGGCCAAGGCCAGCAAGGCCAAGCAGGCACAAAGTCGCGTCAAGGCGCTGGAACGCATGGAAGAACTGGCACCGGCCCACTTTGATTCGCCGTTCCATTTCAGCTTTCGCGAGGCCGACAAAACCTCACCTACACTGATCAGCCTGCGTGATGCCGAGCTGGGCCATGGCGACAAAACCATCCTGCGCAAGGTCAATCTGCAGCTGGTGCCCGGCATGCGCATGGCGCTGCTCGGCCCCAACGGCGCCGGCAAGTCCACCCTGATCAAGAGCCTGTCTGCCGAACTGCCGCTACTCGATGGCGAAATGGTGCGTGGTGAAAACCTGGCCATTGGTTACTTCTCCCAGCATCAGCTGGACAGCCTTGATGCCAAGGCCAGTCCACTGCTGCATCTGCAGCGCATTGCACCGGAGCAGACCGAGCAGAAACTGCGTGACTTTCTCGGCGGTTTCGACTTTCGCGGCGACCGCTGTGACGAACCCGTGGTGAACTTTTCCGGTGGTGAGAAAGCCCGCCTGGCGCTGGCCCTGATCGCCTGGCAAAAGCCCAATCTGCTGCTGCTGGACGAACCCACCAACCACCTGGACCTGGAAATGCGCCACGCGCTGGGTGAAGCGCTGCAGCACTATGAAGGCGCGATGCTGCTGGTTTCGCACGACCGTCACTTGCTGAAAACCACCGTTGACGAATTCATGCTGGTGGCCGAGGGTGTCGTCACACCCTTTGACGGCGAACTGGATGATTACAGCCGCTGGTTGCAGGATTTCCGCCTGCGCCAGCAGCAGTCCCAGCGTGACACTGCGACCGAAGGTGAAACCTCGGCCGAACCCCGCATCGACCGCAGGGCCCAGCGCCAGGCCGAAGCCGTCATCCGCAAGCAACTGGCTCCATACCGCAAGCAGGCAGAGAAGCTGGAAACACAACTTGGCAAAAAACAGGCCGAACTGGACGCCATCGAGCTGCAACTTGGTGAAAACAGCCTGTATGAAACCGACGCCAAAGATCGCCTGAAACAACTGCTGAGCGATCAGGCCAGCCTGAAACAGGACTGCGAAGAACTGGAAATGCAGTGGCTGGAAAGCATGGAGCAGCTGGAGACTCTGGAACAGCAGCTGGCCACTCAAAGCTGACCCAAAACCCGCAACGCTTACTGTAGGTGCGAATTTATTCGCACATTGCCCTCGCGACCTGACTGAGCCCAGCTTGTCCGAATAAATTCGGACCTACAGGAGGCACAGCCATACCTAAACAGATGCCATTCCGGCAATAGAAACATGCGCAAAAGCATCGAACGTAACGGTAGCGATCAAGGGTTTGCCTGAGGCACGCAAGGCCGTTCGGGCCCTGATATCAGTCATCTGGGAATCACAATGGGTGGCTCGGCCTGCAGGTCGATACGCGCATCAACTCCGAACGCCAGCTGCAGATTGCCGGCAGTAAGCACATCAGCTACCGGCCCCAGCGCCAACAACCGTCCCTCGTGTAACAGGCACAGGCGGTCACAGTAACGCGCCGCCAGCGACAGGTCGTGAATCGACAGCATTACGCCACGGCCGCTACGCGCATAATCCCGCAGCAGTCGCAGCACATGTTGTTGCTGGTTCAGGTCCAGACTGGCTACCGGCTCGTCTGCCAGCAGCACCTGTGGTTGCCCGGCCAGCACCCGTGCCAGCCAGACCCTGGCCTGCTGGCCACCAGACAAGCGATCAACCGGTCGCTCCAGCCAGTCGGTCACACCAGTAGCATCCGCCGCCTGAACTACAGCTTCGGCATTTTCATCACCCCAGGGCAGGCGCCCCAGACTGATCACATCCCGTACCGACAAAGCCCAGGCGCTCTGGCTGCTTTGCGGTAAAAACCCGATCTGCTGCGCCCGTTGTCGTTCCGGGATCTTGCTTAACGGCTGGCCTTGCAGACAAATCTCGCCACGGTAATCCTCGATGCCGGCCAGACAGTGCAGCAGGGTGGATTTGCCAGCGCCGTTGGCACCCAGAATGCCCAGCACCTCCCCCTTGTGCAGGGTCAGGCTGACGTCCTGCAAACGCTGACCCATGCCCAGCTGGTGAATACTGATCAGTTCCATCGCTTGCGCTCCTTCCACACCAGCCAGATGAACAACGGAGCACCCAGCAAAGAGGTCAGCACACCCAGTTTCAGTTCGCGCCCGGGCGGCAGCATGCGTACACAAATATCCGCCAGACACACCAAAATGGCTCCAGCCAGCGCAGCAGGAATCAGCAACCGCTCGGGACGCTGTTGCACCAGCGGGCGCAGCAGGTGCGGTACCAACAAACCGACAAAACCGATGCTGCCGGCCACCGCCACCGAGCTGCCAACCAGTAGCGCCGCTCCCAGCACTATCATCATGCTGCCGTGCTGATAGTTCAGCCCCATGCTGCGCGCCACCTGATCACCCAGGCTCAGGCCGCTGAGCAAGCGGCGCTGGCTGACAATCAGCAGGCTACCCGCCAATAGCGGCGGCAGCAGCAACCACAGGTGTTCCAGTCCGCGCTCGGACACCGAGCCGAGCAGCCAGAACACCAGCTCCTGCATGGCATAGGGGTTGGGTGCAAAGTTCAGTACCGTGGCCAGTGCGGCAGCGCAAAGCGTGCTAATGGCCAGACCGGCCATGATTACCATATGCGAGCGGGCTGAGCCGGCCAGCGCCAGCATCAACACCAGCGCCACAGCGGCACCGATCAGGCCGGCAACACTGGGCGCTGCCGTACCCAGGGCAGGAAACAAGCCAAAGTAAAAAACACTGGCCGCCCCCAGCGCTGCACCCTGGCTGGCACCGGTCAGTCCAGGCTCGGCCAGCGGGTTGCGCAGCAGTCCCTGCAAGGCTGCACCGCTCAGGCCCAGCGCAGCCCCGACCACAAGGGCAATCAGCGTACGCGGCAGGCGGATCTCGCCAATCACTATGGTATCCAGACTGGTCTGACCGGCCAAAAAGCCATATAGCCCGCCCAGCACATCCACCCGGGTCGAGCCGACCGCCAGCGAACCCAGCGTCGTCAGCACCAGCAAAACCAGCAGAGCGGGAGTTATCAGTCGAGCCATTGATTCAGTTGCCTTATCAAATCCCAGGTCCAGGGGCCGGGACATTGCCAGCGCCAGTAGTCTGTATGCAGCCAGTTTTCAGGAGCCACCACCCGGCGCAAGACCGGATGATCGGCAAAACGGTTGGCCAGCGCCTGCGATTCCGGAGCGGCAAACAATATGGCATCCGGCGGGTCAGCGGAGATCTGCTCCAGGTCCAGCGCCACATGGCCGGATACCTCAAGATAATTGCGCCAGCCAGCCTGCTCTATGATCTGGTGCTCGAAGGTGTCGCGGCCGGTGCCAATACCGTTGGAGCCCAGCAACAGCAAACGTTTGGCGTCCGGCTTGGGCACGTGCCACTCAGGCGCAGGTTGGGCCTTGTCCGGGTCTTCACCCATCAGTTTCAGCAGTTGACGCTCATAATCAACCACTTGCTCAAGCGTAGCGGGTAACGGTAGGACCTCTACCCGATAACCCAGATCTCGCAGGCGTTCACGCAACATGAAAGCACTGAATTGCCCGACCAGTGCCAGATCCGGTTGCAGCTGTACGATCTGTTCCAGTGAGCCATCGTGATCCGGCCAGTTGTCACCTAGCCAGTCCACCGGATAGCGTTTATAGGTGGGCGACAGCCCGGCAACCCGCTGTGGATCCGCATGATGGGCCAGCATCCAGTCCATGCACAGATCAAGGGAAAGCATACGCTGCGGAGTTTCAGCAGCCACAGGTTGCGCCAAAAGAAAGCCTGACAGCAGGATAGCCAGCCAGCGTGGTAAACAACCACCCGTCGTCTTTCTAACAGAACGAAAATCACGCCCGGCGTCAGCGTCAGCCAGCAGGCAGGAGTCCTGGTGCCCTGCCACACTTTTGCAAATGTGCAGGGAGGCTGTTAACTGGCTTTGCATGATCACAACAGACACTTGGCGGGAAACGAAGGTGCGGGGATTATACAGTCAGCCTGCGCCATT
>CAZVDA010000120.1:0-7175 GCA_964625365.1 uncultured Thiopseudomonas sp.
CGTCCTCACTGATTTCCTTTTCCTTGAGCAGGTCCTTGATGTCGTTCATGGCATCGCGGCGCACGTTGCGCACCGCCACACGGGCGTGCTCGGCTTCCTGACGGGCCTGACGGGTGTAGCCCTTGCGGGTTTCCTCGGTCAGCGCCGGCATGGGTACGCGAATGGTGGTACCGGCGGTGGCCGGGTTGAGGCCCAGATCCGACTGCATGATAGCTTTTTCCACCGCCTGGATCAGGCTGCGGTCAAATACGGTCAGCGCCAGGGTACGGGCGTCTTCAGCCACCACGTTGGCCATCTGGCGCAGCGGCGTATCCGTGCCGTAGCAAGGCACCATGACGCTGTCCAGAATGCTGGGGTGTGCACGGCCAGTGCGGATTTTGGCAAAGGCATGCTTGAGCGATTCGATGCTCTTTTGCATGCGGGTTTGTGCATCGGCCTTAATCTCGTTGATCATTCCACGGTCTCCTCAACCAGAGTACCTTCGGCACCGCCCAGAACCACGTTCAGCAGTGCACCCGGTTTGTTCATGTTAAATACGCGCAGCGGCATTTTATGGTCGCGCACCAGACAGATGGCGGTCAGGTCCATGACTTCCAGCTTGCGGTCCAGCACCTCGTCATAGGACAGGCGGTCAAATTTTTCCGCATTGGGATTCTTGAAGGGGTCGTCAGTATAGACGCCATCCACCTTGGTGGCCTTGAGCACGACATCGGCGTTGATCTCGATCCCGCGCAGGCAGGCAGCCGAGTCGGTGGTGAAGAAGGGGTTGCCGGTGCCGGCGGAGAAAATCACCACTTCACCTTTTTTCAAATGTCCCATGGCCTTGCGACGGTCGTAGTGTTCAGTGACTCCGACCATGGAAATGGCCGACATCACCAGCGCCGGAATGTTGGAGCGCTCCAGCGCATCGCGCATGGCCAGCCCGTTCATGACCGTGGCCAGCATGCCCATATGGTCGCCGGTGACACGGTCCATGCCGGCTGCCGACAGTGCCGCGCCCCGGAACAGGTTACCACCGCCAATCACCAGCCCCACCTGCACGCCGATACCGATCAGCTGGCCGATCTCCAGTGCCATGCGGTCCAGCACCTTGGGATCAATGCCGAAATTTTCCGAACCCATCAGCGCCTCGCCGCTGAGTTTGAGCAAAATACGCTTGTAACGGGGCTGACGACTGTTGTCTGGAAGGGCCATGGGGAGTCTCCTGAAAATTTATCGCGCGGATTATAACCTGATAGCAGGCAAGTAACGAGGGGGTAATGTGCCAGCCGGCAGGCTATCTCGCCCAGCCAATACTCCTGGTCGTATTCCAAATCACTGAACATGCGGTCCCTGCTTGTCTGGTCACAACCCCGGCTGGCAGTTACCCCGCGCACCGGTTCATCAGCTTCGCCCCCGGGGCACCACCACTTCCCAGCGTTCCGTCTTGCAGAGGTCACGATATTCTTCGCTGCTGTCATCCCGGTAACGGGTGATAATGGCGGCCACTTCCAGTTCGGAAAATGTAAAAGGCAGCTGAAAGCGCCTGGCGGTACGACCAACCAGCCTGCCTTCTTCACTTAAAATCTCGTAAATGCCACCATTTTCACGCAACTGCAAGGCATCGCCTTCGTTCAGGGCGGCAATGTGCCGGTGTAATGGCTGATTGTCTGCCTGACGACCGGCATAGCCAATATCCACGTCGGCCAGACTCAAACAGGCAAAGCGTTGTTGCAGTGACGGCTGGAAACTGCCGTGAAAGTCCTCCTGCCTGGCCAAGTCGGCCAACTGCAGGCTAAACGTATTGCCACCGGCAAATTCGCACAGGGTCAGGGTCTGTTCGGCGCGGGTCATGGCCACATAATAGAGCCGGCGCTCTTCTTCCAGCTTGTCCGGCTGACTGTTCCAGCCGCCATCCAGCACCACCACATGGCGAAACTCCAGCCCCTTGGCCGAGTGTACGGTACCCAGATACAAGCCCGGCTGCGGCTGTTCGCGCAGCTCGCTGGCATAGTCATACAGCCAGTCGAGCAAACCGCTGCCCTGCAGCTGGCTGTCACCCAGCTCGGCTTCCAGCTGGGCAAAGGCCTCACAGAAAAACGCCTGCCAGACAGGCGACAGGGATGCAAATACGCTTTCTTTCAGTTGCGCCAGGCATTGAACGGGCGTCACCGGCTGCGACCGGCTACGCAGCCAGTCAATGACCCGCACAAAAGCACGCCGGCGGGTCAGCGGCAGGCTCTGGCCCTTGTCAGCTGCCAGGTGATAGGCAATACCTTGCTGCTCACACCAGGCCTGCACCGGCTGCAGTTGCTGATGGGTGCGGGCCAGCACTGCACAACCCTGCCAGTCACCGACTTGCTCCAGCTTCAGCAGCCGCACCAGCTCGCCCATGGCTGCCTGTGCCTGCAGGTTGTCCTGCTCGTGGCAAGGCGCTTCTATCCGCAGGCGCTGCACCAGCCCGGCGCGTTCAGGGTCCAGATTCATCCATTGCCCACCGGGCGGCTCGGCAGCACGCAACACATCAATATGAATCGGATGCAACGCTTTCATTCGCCCGCTGTTGGCGGCAATCAGCCGGTTGGCGGCGGCAATGATGTGCCCGCTGGAGCGGTAGTTGTCCACCAGAAAATCAATTTCGGCGTCATAGTCCCGGCAAAACGATTCGATAAACCGGTTACTGGTGTCACGCCACTGGTAGATATTCTGGTCATCGTCACCCACAGCCAGAATGCACAGCTTGCCGTCTTCATCAACATTGCGACCGGCCAGCGCCGCCACCAGACGGTATTGCAGCTGGTCGATATCCTGATATTCGTCCACCAGCATGTAGCGATAGCCGCGCAGCAACTGCTCGCGCAGATCATCCTCACCCTCTATGTCCAGACTGCCCTCCAGCATGGCAGTCGCCCGTTCCAGCACCGCATCCAGGCTGGCTTCGGCAATTTTTTCATGGCGGGCAAAGCTGGTGCCGGTCAGACGCATGGCCATGCGGTGATAGGTAAACACGCTAACCCCGTAAGCATCGCTACCCACCAGCGCAAACAGGCGCTGGCGAATTTCGTTGGCGGCATGGCGGTTAAAGGTCAGCGCCACAATGCTGCTCGCCGGCACCCGTCGCACCCGCAACAGATAGGCAATGCGGTGCACAATCACCCGTGTTTTGCCCGAACCGGGGCCGGCCAGCACCAGACGGTTCTGGTCGTCATCATCCGTCACCACCTTGCGCTGTACCGGATTCAGGCTGCCGATAATAGCCTTCCAGGACTCTTCACTGGTAGCCAGCGACAATATTTGCTCACGCCCGGCAAAGTAGCGCCGGATAAAGGCCTGGCGCGGCAAACTGAAGTAGTCCACCACCAGTTGCAGCGCTTGGCCGATTTTCTGCAGCGCCAGCTGCGCATACTCGCGCATCACATGCACCTGGATGCGTTTTTCACGGTAATGGTCATCCAGCCGCAGATAGTCCTCTTTGGTGAAACTTCGGCTGTTTTTGTCCGTATCGATTTCAATACACATGGCGCGGCGCATCACCGTCATGCCATGGTTGAGGGTGAGGATTTCCTGGCGGTGTAGGTAGAGCAACACCCGCTGCACAGCATTGTTACGCTCATCAGGCGGAATCAGACTTTGCAGGCTCAGGTCTGAAACCAGCGCCCCGTTAAGCTGGCCAAAGGTGGTTTCAACCAGCAGATTCTTGGCATTCAGTCCCTGCGGCAGCTTTTCCAGCAAGAACTGCAACAACACGCCCGCCACCTGCTGGCGCCGTCCGGCAAAGCCCTCGATTTGCCGCCAACTGTACCCTCCGCCGATACGGATACGCAGATAATCCCGTGACAGTTCACGCAACTCAAAGCTGCGGCGCTGCGGATTGCCAATCTCGTGATCCTCGCCCATGCTGCGCAGCAGGCGCACCACCTGTAGCGGCAACACCTGGTCGTCGCCGGTCAGCTCGCGCAGACGACTGGTCAAGGCGGCCACATGGATGTCCTGCCACTCACCCTTTTCAGCATCTGCAGCCAGTTCAGGCAACAACTTAAACAGCGCTTTTTCCAGTGCCAGGCCTTGTTCAAGCCGCTGGCGCGAGCTGCTTTTAACGCCACGACGTACATAAACGGTCACCGGCGTGTCATTGACCAGCACACCCATGTCTTCAAGCTGACGCAACATGCAAACCACTTCGTCGGCAGTCAGGCCTGTCAACTGCATCAGGTTATCGGTGTTAATGCGCTCGTCGGCATCCGCCGAATCCAGATAACGCACAACCGCCCCATACTCCTGTGTACGCCGTGCCGACAGGTCAGCCAGCTCCAGCCGCTCCAGCGCCTCGGACAGCGACAGCTCCATGCGGGCGGGAAACAGCTGGGTGCGATTTTCATCACGCTTGAGAAAGCCGGCCCGCTCCAGCCAGGCAATGGCGGTCACCACCTTGGTTTCGGCATCACTGTCGTCAGTGTCAAAGCTGGTATCCACCTGCTCGTCCAGCAGGATTTCACCGGCGGTAATCACCAGAGCCTCGCCCTTGCGATTTTTATGCTCGATACGCAGCTTGCGCAAAATCTGGTTGATATCGCGCTGACTCAGGCAGGAACGCTCCACCATGCCAAACTGGCGCTCGACATCCTGCTCGTCATACAACAGCACGCAATGTGCACTATTCTGGTCTCGCCCGGCACGGCCGGCTTCCTGCAGGTAGTTTTCCAGCGAGCCGGGAATATCGGCATGAATTACCAGCCGCACATTGTCCTTGTCCACGCCCATGCCAAAGGCGTTGGTGGCAACAATCACCTGCAGACGGCCAGCGATAAAGTCATCCTGAATATCGGTTTTGTCATGCGGCTGCAAACCGGCATGAAAGTGCTGGCAGGCCCAGCCCTGCTCATGCAGAAAAGCCGCCAGCTGTTCGCTATGTTTGCGGCTGGCGACAAACACAACAGCGCCGCCTTCGCAGCCCTGCAAGTGGTCACGCAACAGCTGGCTGACCAGAAGATTTTTCCCCGACTTTTGCGTCGGAATCACTTCAAAGCCCAGATTGGTCCGCTCATGACTGCCTAGAAAATCGCGAAACTCTACCCCCAGAGCCTTGCGAAAATGCGCACGGATATCCTCCAGCACATCCTGCTTGGCGGTCGCGGTAAAACAACCCAGTGGCGCCAACGGCTGATCGCCAAACTGCTCGCGAATAAAGCGCGACACATAAAGATAATCAGGACGAAAATCACTGCCCCACTTGGACAGGCAGTGTGCCTCGTCAAAAATCCAGCCGCCTATTTGTCGTTGCTTGATGGCACTGCGAAACGCCTTGTTGCGAAACTGTTCCGGCGACACCAGCAAAATGCCGACATCACCCAGCTGGATTTTTTCCAGCACATCGGCCCGCTCCGGCATGGTCAGCAAACCGTTCAACGTGGCCGCACACTGAATACCTTTTTTCAACAGCCCGTCGACCTGATCCTTCATCAGCGACTGCAGCGGCGAAATAATCACGGTCAAACTGCCGTTGCGGTGATAGCGGTTCAGTGCCGGCAACTGGTAACAGAGCGACTTGCCGCCGCCGGTAGCCAGTACCGCCAACACATGCTCACTGCGCATGCCGGCCAGCACGATATCGTGCTGCAGGCTGTGGCCCGGCGACTCACAACGAAAATCCGCAAACCCAAAATACCGCTGCAGCTCATGCCTGGGGTCGTGGGTGGTACGGCAATACTGACAATCATCCGCACCACAGGGCACATCGCGCAGCTCGCTGATCAACTTGCCTGTATCCGGAAACTGATGGCGCACCCAGGGCGCCAGCACCGAGTTGCCATCCGATACCCGAAGCCAGGCCAGTGCATAGGCAATCGGCCAGCGCATGTCCGGCTGCAGCAAATCTTCATCCAGCAGCCGCTGCAAACGCTCTTTGCAGACCTTGAGATCACGCTGCAAGCTGCCATCCTGCTCCCTGAGCAGCTCGGGAATCATTAGGCGCAACTCAGGCTCGTCAACAGCAAAACGCCTGGCGCTGTTGGCAAAAAAACTGCTCAGATCATCTGTACGCTGTGGCGCCAGCAGCGCCTGGTAACACAATAGCTCCGGCCGGTTATTACGGTTCAGCTGCTCCAGTGCGCTGTTTTGGTCAAGAAACAGCGCCAGCGTTGAACGGCAATCAGCCAGCGGCGAGTTCAGGCTGTCACGGATCAGTTTGTAATCCTTGATCAGCCGGTGATAGGGGTTTTGCGGAAAAGCCAGCGGCGACAGGCGCAGGGTATCCACCGCCGGCAGGCCATGCAGCTCCAGCCCCGGCGCCTGTTTGCGCAACAGTGGCAAATCATGCTCAAGGAGGTTGTGACCCAGCAAAAAGTTGGCGCCCTGCCCCAGACTGTCCAGTGCCTGCAAGGCACGATCCGCGTCACCAGAAACCTTTTGCTCAAGTTCTGCGCCGGTATCCGGGCGCAAACCGGCCAGTTTGATAATTTTCTCAAACCTGCCCCCGCTATCAGGGGCGCACTCCAGATCAAACACCAGGGCTTTGGGCTGTAATGCCACATACACTCCTTACTGACACAAGGAAACGCAGAATAAGGTTGGCTATTATACAGATGCGTCAGGCAGGGGATTATCGTGTATGCAGGCGTGCTTTTAAAGGCAGCCAACCGTCACTACAGCCGCTGTCTGCCCCTGAGGAAAGAATACAAACAAAAAACCGCCCTGACCTTTCGGCCGGGGCGGTTTTTTATGCAGCGGATTGCTTACTTCTTGGAAGCGGCAACCTGGGCGGCAACTTCGGCGGCAAAGTCTTCTTCTTTGCGTTCGATGCCCTCGCCCACTTCAAAGCGGGTGAAGCCAATGATTTTGGCACCGGCTTTTTCGGCCAGCTTGCCAACGGTGACTTCTGGGTCCTTGACGAAGGCCTGGCCTACCAGGCTGATTTCGGACAGGAACTTGTTGATACGGCCCTTGACCATGTTTTCAACGATGTTCTCTGGCTTGCCCTTGATCTTGTCTTCGTTGAGCTGCATGAAGATTTCTTTTTCCTTGGCAACCAGCTCCTCGGAAACTTCTTCAGGGTTGACTACTTGCGGGTTGCTGGCAGCAACGTGCATGGCGATATCACGCGCCAGCTCGGCATCACCGCCTTCAAGGGAAACTACAACACCAATGCGGTTGCCGTGCTGGTAGGCACCCAGTACATCACCTTCGATGCGGGCAATGCG
>CAZVDA010000121.1:0-7174 GCA_964625365.1 uncultured Thiopseudomonas sp.
AGCATGCGTGACTTGATCTCGGTCAACATGGCGGCCATCACCAGGTACTCGGCAGCCAGTTCCAGCCGGGTGCTGCGCATCAGTTCCACGTACTGCATGTACTGGCGGGTGATGTCGGCCACCGGAATGTCGAGGATGTCGATGTTTTGCTTGCGGATCAGGTACAGCAACAGGTCAAGCGGGCCTTCAAAGGCTTCGAGAATGACTTCCAGCGCATCCGGGGGAATATACAGATCCTGCGGAAGCCGGGTCAGTGCCTCGCCATAGACCAGTGCCAGCGGCAACTGCTCCTGCATGACAAGGTTGTCGCCGGCCGCGCTCATGATCAGGCACCCACAAAAGCGCTGGCATCACCGCTGCCAAAGCGGATCACCTCGGGCGTGTCATCCACCAGGCTGACCACCGTGGTGGCTTCATAGGTGCCGTAGCCACCGTCGATAATCAGGTCCACCTGGTTTTCCAGCAGGTCGCGGATTTCATAGGGATCGCTGAGCGGCTCGGTGTCACCGGGCATGATCAGGCTGACGCTCATCAGCGGCTCGCCCAGCTCTTCCAGCAGCGCCTGGGCGATGGGGTTGGCCGGTACCCGCAGGCCGATGGTGCGTTTTTTCGGGTGCATCAGCATGCGCGGAACTTCGCGGGTGGCGTCCAGAATAAAGGTGTAAGGGCCGGGCAAGTGCGCCTTGAGCAGACGGAATGCACTGGTGCCCACCTTGGCGTACAGGCCTAGCTCGGACAGGTCGCGACACAACAGGGTAAAGTTGTGCTTGTCGTCCAGTCGGCGGATCATGCGGATGCGGTCCAGCGCTGCCTTTTCGCCGACGCCACAGCCCATGGCGTAAGAGTTGTCGGCGGGGTAAATAATGACGCCGCCCTTGCGGATGACATCCACGGCCTGGCGCACCAGACGGGGTTGCGGGTTTTCTGCGTGAATCTGGAAAAACTTCATGGTCAAACTCCAGCGACCGGCGCCACCATGGCGCCGGATAGGGAAAATCGGTGCCACAGGGGCGTAAGGTCATCGGCGGGGGCACGGTACAGGCCCAGCTCGGACCAGTTGCGCGGCGCGTGAAAGTCGCTGCCGGCGGTGATTTCAAGGCCGAACTCGCGGGCCATCACCGACAGTGTGCCTACCTGCTCCGCAGGCTGCAGGCCATTGCTGACTTCGATGGCGTGACCGCCCTGCTCTTTGAAATCCTGCACCAGCCGCCGCCGCTTGCTGCGGGTAAAGTTATAATGATTGGGATGCGCCAGGCTGATCCAGGCGTTAGCTTCGCCCAGTACCTGCATCACTTCTCCAAACTCCGGCCAAAACTGCTTAACATCGCCAATCTTGCCGGCGCCCAGCCACTTGTTGAAGGCTTCGCCATGATCACGGACATGGCCGGCGCGCACCAGATGTTCGGCAAAATGCGGCCGGGCCGGTGGCTGGTCGTGTTCGCCCAGTTCTGCCTGTACTGCACGGGCACCGTCCAGGGTGTCCGGCATGCCTTTGGCTGCCAGACGGTCGGCAATTTTTTGCGCACGCTGCCAGCGGCCATCCTGCAGGCGGTCAACCAGAGCATTGAGCGCCGGCGCATCCAGCGCAAAGTCATAGCCCAGCACATGAATGGTGGTGCTGTTCCAGCTACAAGACAGCTCGATACCGTTGACCAGTTGTACTCCAAGTGCCTCGCCGGCCTGCCTCGCCTCGGCAATGCCTTTAAGGGTGTCATGGTCGGTCAGAGCTAGCACTTTGATACCGCGCTCATGAGCACGCTGCACCAGTACGCTGGGTGTCAGGGCTCCATCGGAGGCAGTACTGTGGCAATGAAGGTCAACGGTAAATGGACTGCACTGAGTAACAGCGGTGGGTGAATTGTCGATTTGTAGCGCTCCTTGTTAAAGCATCGCTTTGAATTTGCTATATTATGCCCCCTTCCCGAACAGATTGGCCGATATTGTGAAGCAATTTATCGATTTTATTCCCCTGCTGCTGTTTTTCATCGTATTCAAGCTGGAACCCCGCGAGCTGGAGCTGCTGGGCTATCCGT
Source organism: uncultured Thiopseudomonas sp. (assembly GCA_964625365.1). Taxonomy (GTDB): domain Bacteria; phylum Pseudomonadota; class Gammaproteobacteria; order Pseudomonadales; family Pseudomonadaceae; genus Thiopseudomonas. The sequence continues at coordinate 2,034 of CAZVDA010000121.1, forward strand.
GGACGCTAGGTGGAATTTTCAGCGCTACCGCCGTGCTGATCGCCAGCTCCATTGTGGTGTATGGCACCCTGCTTATCACCCAGAAACGACTGGAAAAAGGCCAGTGGCTGACACTCATCGGCTGTCTGGTATTCGGCAGTCTGACACTGGCCTTTCACAGCGAAACCTTCCTGAAGTGGAAGGCACCGGTGGTCAACTGGCTGTTTGCGCTGGGCTTTCTGGGCAGCCACTTTATCGGCAAACAACCGCTGATCCAGCGCATGATGGGCCATGCCATCGAGTTGCCGGAGCCTGTCTGGCGCAACCTCAATCTGGCCTGGGTGGTATTTTTCATATTTTCCGGTGCGGCCAACCTGTTTGTCGCCTTTACTTTCCACGACATCTGGGTTGACTTTAAAGTGTTTGGCAGCCTGGGCATGACGCTGGTCTTCCTGATTGCCCAGGGCTTTTATATCTCCCGCCATATGCAAAGCCCGCCCCAAAACCCCTCCGAAGGAGCCTGAGCATGTTGTATGCCATTTTCGCCACCGACGTGGCCAACAGCCTTGAAAAACGCCTGGCTGCGCGCCCTGCCCATCTTGAGCGCCTGCAAACCCTGCAGGATCAGGGACGCCTGGTTCTGGCCGGCCCTACTCCGGCCATCGACAGTCCGGACCCCGGCCCTGCCGGTTTTAGCGGCAGTCTGGTGGTGGCCGAGTTTGCCGACCTGCAGGCCGCACAACAGTGGGCCGATGCCGACCCTTATGTGGCTGCCGGCGTTTACGAAAAGGTCGAGATTCGCCCCTTCAGGCAGGTTTTCCCCGGATAGGGGCAAGGATCACGCATGAACCATGTTTTGCTGGTGGACGATGACCTTGACCTGTGCGCCCTGCTGGCAGCCTGGCTGGAGCAGGACGGCTTTCGCATAGAAACCCTGCACGACACCCGCAGCGCCCTGCAGCGTCTGGAACAGCAGCCCCTGCCCGAAGTGGTGGTGCTGGACGTGATGCTGCCGGACGGCAACGGTCTGGAGCTGCTGCGCACCCTGCGTGCCGAACACCCGGGGCTGCCGGTGCTCATGCTGTCGGCGCGGGGTGAGCCTACCGACCGCATCCTGGGGCTGGAGCTGGGCGCGGATGACTATCTGGCCAAGCCCTGCGACCCGCGCGAGCTAACCGCGCGCCTCAAGGCCGTGTTGCGCCGCAGCCAGCAGGCCGGCAACGACCAGGCAGAACCGCCTGCGCTCTTGCGCTACGGTGATCTGGAGTACAGCCCGGCCCGCGGTATTGCCATCCTGTCCGGTGAAGAAATCAGCCTGACCCTGTCCGAAGGTAAAATTCTCGAGGTGCTGCTCAGCCAGCCGGAAGAGCCCATCGAAAAACACGCGCTAACGGAACGGGCACTGGAGCGCAAGCTGACCCTGTACGACCGCAGCATCGACATGCATATCAGCAACCTGCGCCGCAAGCTGGGCCCCCATGCCGACGGTGAGCCACGTATTGTCTCGATTCGCGGGCGCGGCTATCTGTATACGGCTACAGCGCAGCAGTAACCTCTTTACCTGCGCTTTACACTGCCCTGACTGCGCTTTACATCCGGCACGTCATACTGTGTCCCAAGCCGGATGACCGGACATCACAGACAGGAGAAATCCCATGCGCATCAAGATTACCGCCCTGGCCCTGGCCGCCGTGCTGCCCTTTGCCGCTGCCCAGGCTGCCGACAATGGCCCGCACAGCCGCTGGCAGGGAAACCATCACTGGACCCAGGAACTGAAGCTTAACGATAACCAGCAACAACAGTTTCAGCAAAAACGTGATGCCTACCGTGCCGACCAGCAAAAACAGCGCGAACAGTTCCGCGAACAGCAACAAAAGCAGCACGAAGCTTTCCAGAAGAAACAGCAGACACAAAGCGAGCGCCATCATGCCGACCTGCGCAAGCTGTTGACCCCTGAACAGCGCGTACAGTTTGACCGCAAATTTGAAGACAACAAGGCCCGGCCACAGCCGCCGCGCAATGCCAAATACAATGCCATGCACGACAAGCGCGGCCACAAGCACTCCAGGCACGGCAAACACAACGGGCATGGCAAGCACCACCCTGCTCCACGCAACAGCCGTCCACTGCGCTGATGGCCCTCTAAACCCGACCGCCGCCTGCCGGCGGTCGTTCCGTTTCCATAGGCTACGCAACCACTGATGAAATCCATTTTCTGGCGCATCCTTGGCGCATTCTGGCTGGCCCTGGTTCTCACCGGGGCACTTACCTTTCTGGTGACGCGACTGTACAACCAGGACAGCTGGCTGTTGTCACGCCACCCGGGGCTGTCCAGGCTGTCGGAGCAATGGCTGGAGCATTACCGGCAGGGCCAGATCAAACCAGCCCAGCAGGTACTCAACCGCGCCCGCCGCGAGTTCCATATTGATGTACAGGTCTTTGCCGAAGATGGCCAGCTGCTGGCGACCAACAGTCGCGTCCGTCCCAACGGCCAGATTGATCCCGTGCAGGACCTGCACCGCTCCACCTGGCGACGTCTGACCCAGGAAGTCGTGCTCAGTACCGAACAGAATCTGCTGTTTGTCTACAGGATGCCGCCTGCGGAGCTGGCCAAATGGCGCTATAGCCATGGTCTGGGCCCGCAGGCGTTGCTGGCGATTGTCGTGCTGGTGATCACGCTGGTCAGTTTGCTGCTGACTTTTTCCATCACCCGCCCGCTGATGCGGCTGCGCCATGCCGTACACGAGCTGGGCGAAACCACCTACCAGCAAGGCAGTCTGGCCCGTCTGGCCAGCCGCAAGGACGAACTGGGCGTACTGGCCGCCGACTTCAACCGCATGGGCCAGCGCCTGCAGGGCATGCTGGCCAGCCAGCGACAACTGCTGCGCGATGTATCCCATGAGCTGCGCTCGCCACTGGCCCGCCTGCAGGTGGGGCTGGCGCTGGCCGAGCGGGCCGGTGACGAGCAACGTGCCGAACTCTGGCCACGGCTGAATCTTGAATGCCGGCGGCTGGACGGGCTGATTGATGAAATCCTCACACTGGCCCGGGTGACCCAGCAGCAGCCGGAACGGGAACCTATCCAGTTGTACGGCCTGCTTAGGCAACTGGCCGATGATGCCCGGTTGCTGGCCCCCGGCCAGCCGCTGCAGCTTGACTGTCCCGAGACCCTGCAGCTGCACAGCGATGCACGCCTGTTGCAGCGTGCTCTCGACAATCTGCTGCGCAACGCCCTGCGTTTTAACCCTGCCGGCCAGCCGGTGGAGCTGACAGTGACGCAGATGCCTGACGGACAACTGCAAATCCGGGTGCGTGACCATGGTCCGGGCGTAGACGGACAGCTGATTGAACGGCTGGCCGAGCCTTTTGTACGAGCCAACGGACAGTCCAGCAATGGCTACGGGCTGGGGCTGACCATCACCCTGCGCTGTGTCGAGCAACTGGGCGGCCAGCTTGAACTGGCCAACCATCCTGAAGGTGGTTTTGTGGCCTGTATCTGCCTGCCGCCATCAATGCCCTAGTGGCCAGCGGGTCACAAAATTAGCCGGTTCCAGTCCGGTACCGGCCTTGACCGGCTGGCAGGGCGTACCCAGATACATAAAGCCGATCAACCGCTCGCCCGCCTGCAGGCCCAGCCCTGCGGCCACCTGGTCATGCTCACAAAACTCGCCGGAGCGCCAGAAGGCGCCCAGCCCCATGGCCTGGGCCGCCAGCAAAATACCATGGCCTGCGCAACCGGCGGCAATCAGCTGCTCGTACTCCGGCACCTTGGGATGTGATTGCAAACGGGCTATCAGTACCACAATCATGGGCGCACGCAGGGGCATGCTGCGGGCGCGTTTAAGCTGCTCGGCGGTGGCATCCGGCGTGCCGTGCAGCAAGGCACTGGCATAGAGTTCGCCCAGCGCCTGCAGCCCCTGCCCCTCAATGACCAGAAAGCGCCAGGGGTGCAACTGGGCATGGTCCGGCGCACGCAGCGCAGCGCGAAACATAAGGTCAAGTTGTGCAGCATCCGGCGCTGGCTGCTGCAGGCGGGGGCAGGATGTACGTTCCAGGAGCAGCGATAAGGCTTCAGTCATGGCAGGGCTCGCTTACTGACAAAGATCATGTGAACCTATAATAAATTTTATTGGCTTCAATACACTGTATAATTTGGCGAATTGAAAGCTGAGCCAGTGTAGCACCCCGCAGACGCCAGTAGCGTTACGGGTGCCGTTTCCGTAATTCCTATCGACCTGTCCTGAAGATGCAAGCAGAACATGCTCTTGTGAGTTGGCATAAATTTTGGCGCGGCGATGCCCTGCATCGCCAGGACGCCAGTATCTATCCCCAGCGCGTCCTTGGCTACCTGGCCCTGTGCCTGACGCTGGGCTGTGGACTGCTTGAAGGACATTTTACTGCCGTAGCCGGCAGCTTTGCCCTGTACTTGCTGGCTTACCCGCATCTGAGCCAGTTTATCGTCCACTGGCTTGGCAACCGGCTGGAATGTCAGTCCGCCCGGCTCAATCTGGCACTGGTACTTGGTGATGCCGCCCATCTCGGGCTGGCAGCAGGTTTTATGGGTTTTTCACTGGTACCAACCCTGTCGCTGTTGTGCCTGCTTTTGTTTTATATCCTGCTGCGCCGCGAACCATGGCATGCAATGCTGGCACTGATAGCCCTGACATGCGGAGCAGCCCTGTCCCTTGTTGCCGGCACCTCCCTGTCGCTTGAAACGCCCGTCGCCACTACCGTACTTAGCCTGCTGCTGCTAGTCCTGCAGCTGGCACTGGCTGCCTGCCAGTTGCGTGTCCATAACCGCAAGGCCGACGCCCTGCAACACGAGCTGGCCACCACCCAGAGCAAACACGCCAGTCTCGCCCGCGATCTGGCCCGTTATCTGTCGCCCCAGGTCTGGCAGATGACCTTTTCCCGCAACGGCACCGGCAAGCCGCTGCTGAAAACCCAGCGTAAAAAGCTGACCGTGTTCTTTTCCGACATCAAGGGCTTTACCGACCTGTCGGAAGAAATGGAGCCTGAAGACCTGGCTGAAATCCTCAACGGCTACCTTAGCGACATGACCTCGATTGCCCTCAAGCATGGCGGTACGGTCGACAAATTTATCGGCGACTGCATCATGGTGTTTTTTGGCGACGGCCAGAGCCGGGGTGCCAAGCATGACG
>CAZVDA010000122.1:0-7159 GCA_964625365.1 uncultured Thiopseudomonas sp.
TCGCTGGCATTGACAACCGTGTCGGCCAGGCCGCCGGTGTGGTGCACCAGCGGCAGGGTACCGTAAGCCAGGCTGTACAGCTGGTTGAGGCCACAGGGCTCGAAGCGCGACGGCATCAGGAAGATGTCGGCACCGGCCTCGACCTGGTGCGCCAGCGCCTCGGAGTAGCCGATGTGGACAAAGGCATTTTCCGGATAGTCCACCGCCAGCTGGCGCAGCGCCTGCTCGAAATGGCTGGCACCACTGCCAACCGCCACCAGATTCACCCGCCGCTGCTCCAGCAGTCGTGGTACCACCTGCAGGATCAGGTCAATGCCTTTCTGCGTCACCAGGCGGCCAATAAAGCCCAGCAAGGGCAGCTCGGCAGCCTGTTCGGCCTGACTGGCGCCCAGCTGTTGCAGCAGCGCCTGCTTGTTGCGCTTCTTACCGGCCACGTGCCCGTTGCCCAGGCTGTAATTTTCAAACAGGTAAGGATCGGCTGCAGGATTCCAGTGTTTTTCGTCAATGCCGTTGAGGATGCCGTGTAGACGACCCTGGTCGCGGGTATTGCGCATGACGCCGGCAAAGCCGTAGGCGAACTCTTCGGTACAGATTTCACGCGCGTAGCTGGGGCTAACCGTTGTCACCGCATCGGCGTACTGGATACCGGCCTTGAGCATCGACAACAGGCCGTAAAACTCGACGCCTTCGCTGCCCCACCACTGCCAGGGCAACCACAGGCTGTCAAACAGCGACTTGGGGAAGTATCCGGCATAGGCCATGTTGTGGATGGTGAACACTGTACGTGGCGGATTGTGCTCTTCACGCAGGAAAGCCGGCACCAGACCGGTCTGCCAGTCATTGGCGTGCACCACATCAGGGCGCCAGTTAAGGCCGGCACGGTTCATGGCAATTTCAGCCACGGCACGGGAAAACACGGCAAACCGCTCGCCGTTATCCCACCAGTCCTGTCCGTCCGGCCCCAGATAGGGGTTGCCCGGGCGGTGAAACAGCTCGGGAATGTCCAGCAGCCAGACTTTTTGTTCCAGGTCGGGCACCCATACGGCCAGCATGCGTGCGTTCAGCGTACGGCCTGCACCACCCACGGTAAAATGCGACAGCACTTCGTACAGCGGATATTTTTCCATTACCCCCTGATAGGCGGGTAACACCAGCTGGACTTCATGGCCCAGACGGGCCAGCGCGCCCGGCAGGCTGCCGGATACGTCTGCCAGCCCGCCGGTTTTGACCAGCGGGTGGGCTTCAGAGGTTGCAAAAAGTATTCTCATGGCTCGGTTGATACGGCGCTAGCCTGCGCCTTGTTTTGTTTACGTTTGAAAACGACACAGCCCAGAGGCGGCAGGGTCAGGCTCGCTGAGACAGGTTGCCCCATCCACGGGTGACGATCAGTTTTGAGCGCTCCCCCATTGCCCACGTCACCGCCGCCAAACAGGCTGGAGTCGGAGTTGAAGATTTCCCGGTATTCACCGTCACCAGGCAAGCCAATGCGGTAGCGCTCGCGGGGTACCGGCGTGAAGTTGAATACGCAGACCAGCGACTCGGTATCGCCATGCCGGGCAAAGGTGAGCACTGACTGGTTGTAATCATGGCAGTCGATCCAGCTGAAACCCTGGTGCTCGAAATCACGCTCGTGCAGGGCACCTTCGTTGCGATACAACTGGTTAAGCTGGCGCACCAGCTCCATGATGCCGCGGTGGTTGGCGTGGTCGCACAGATGCCAGGGCAGGCTGGCACTGTCGTTCCATTCGGTCCACTGGCCAAAGTCGCAGCCCATGAACAGCAGTTTTTTGCCGGGATGGAACCACTGATAGCTGAGCAACAGGCGCAGGTTGGCCATTTTTTGCCAGTCATCACCCGGCATCTTGCCCGGCAGCGAGCCTTTCATGTGCACCACTTCATCATGCGAGAACGGCAGGATGAAGTTTTCGCTGTAGGCATACATCTGGCTGAAGGTCAGCTGGTTGTGGTGGAAGGGACGATAGACCGGATCCTTGCTGAAGTAATCCAGGGTGTCGTTCATCCAGCCCATGTTCCACTTCATGGAGAAGCCCAGCCCACCCATCCAGGTGGGGCGTGACACCATCGGCCAGGACGTGGACTCCTCAGCCATTACCAGTGCGCCCGGATGCTGGCTGTGCACCTCATAGTTGAGCTGCTGCAAAAACTTGATGGCATCAATGTTTTCGCGCCCGCCGTACTGGTTGGGTACCCAGTCGCCTTCGTCACGCGAATAGTCCAGATACAGCATGGACGCCACCGCATCCACGCGCAAGCCGTCGATGTGAAACTCCTTGAGCCAGTACAGCGCGTTGGCAATCAGGAAGTTGCGTACTTCATTGCGGCCAAAGTTGAAAATGTAGGTGCCCCAGTCGCGATGCTCGCCCAGACGGGGGTCGGCATGCTCGTATAGCGCCGATCCGTCAAAACGCGCCAGCGCAAAGAAGTCCTTGGGGAAGTGCGCCGGTACCCAGTCAAGAAAAACACCAATGCCGTGCTGGTGACAGTGGTCGATAAAATAGCGGAAATCATCCGGCGAACCAAAACGGCTGGTAGGCGCAAAGTAGCCGGAGGTCTGGTAGCCCCAGGACTGATCCAGCGGATGCTCGCTGATCGGCATCAGCTCGATGTGGGTGTAGCCCATCCAGGTGACATACTCCACCAGACGGTGGGCAATTTCACGGTAGTTGAGGAAGCCACCGGCATCGTTACGCTGCCAGGAGCCCAGGTGTACCTCGTAAATACTGACCGGCTTTTTATTCCAGGCAAAATCCTTGCGCTGCTCCAGCCAGCCGCTATCACGCCACTGGTAGTGGCTGTTGAACACATAGGAGGCCGTCTGTGGGCGCAGTTCCATGGCGCGGGCGTAGGGGTCGGTTTTGCTGAACACGTCGCCGGTGTTGGCGTTGCGGATCTCAAACTTGTAGTTGTCGCCCTGCTGCAGGCCGGGCATGAACAGCTCCCATACACCGGAGCCGCCCAGGCTACGCATGGGATGGCGGAAACCGTGCCAGCCGTTGAAGTCGCCGACCACCGAGACACGCTCGGCCGAAGGTGCCCACACGGCAAAGCGTACGCCGCTGATGCCGTCTACCGTCACTTGCTGCGCACCCAGGTGCTCGTAAATTTGCCAGTGCTGGCCTTCGGCAAACAGGTGCAAATCCAGCTCGCCCAGCATCGGCTGAAACGAATAAGGCGACACCTGGCTATAGGACTCGCCGTTGTAATCATCCCAGTGCACATCGTAATGCACCGGCAATTCTTTGAATTCTTTGGCGGTCAATTTGAGGCTGAACAGCCCGCTGTCGGTCAGGCGCCGCATCGGCAGGCGATTTTCCAGCCTGACCTGTTTGGCGGTCGGCATCCATACACGGATTTCGTAACCTTTGCCGCCCGGGTGTGCTCCAAGCAGCTGGAAGGGATCATGTAAACGGCCCTGCTCCAGACGTGTGACCAGTTCCTGATTCATCATGCTTCTCCTGCCTGTTGAAGGCGATTGCTCTGCCCGACCCAGTAACGGATATGGCCCGCCAGTTCGTCGGGTACCTGGTGCCACTGGAACTGCCAGTGCCAGTTGTTTTCCGTGGTTCCGGGCACATTCATGCGGTGCTCACCATCCAGCCCCAGCCAGTCCTGCATCGGCACAATAACCCGGTCTGCAACCGACTGCAGGCCGGTAACTATCAAGGGCCAGGGCATTTCCCCGGCGTCCTGTGCAACCTGGGTCATCATCCAGTCACGGGTACCCGGGTGAAGGGTTGCCAGCCAGCCCATGGTGGTATCGTTGTCGTGGGTGCCGGTGTAAACCACCGAGTTCTGTACCAGCTCATAAGGCGAATGCGGGTTGTCGGGCAGGCCGCTGAAGCCAAACTGCAATACCGACATGCCCGGCAGGCCAAACTGGTCTTTCAGGGCTACCACCTCGGGGGTAATGATGCCCAGATCCTCTGCCACCAGTGGCAGCGGGTTAAAAATTTGCTGCAGGCGGGCCAGCAACTGCTCGCCAGGTGCCTTTTGCCAGCTGCCATTGATGGCGGTTGGTTCGGCGGCATCGATTTCCCAGCTGGCTTCCAGGCCACGGAAATGGTCGATGCGCACCAGGTCAAACAGCTCCAGCGCGGCCTCGACCCTGCGGCACCACCAGCCGAAGTTGTCCTTCTGCATAGCGTCCCAGTCGTAGTGCGGATTGCCCCAGCGCTGGCCGGTTTCTGAAAAATAGTCTGGCGGCACACCGGTTACCACGGTGGGCTGCAGGTTATCGTCCAGCCGGAACTGCTGTGGCTGGACCCAGACCTCGACGCTGTCGTAAGAGACAAAAATAGGCATGTCGCCAAACAGCTGGATACCGCGTTGCGCAGCATCCTGACGCAGCTGCATCCATAGCTGGTGTAGCTGGAACTGGGCTTTTTTCAGCTGCAGGATATCGTCCAGACGTTCGTCTGCCACCTGGGCCAGCGCCACCGGATTGCGCAGCCGGTATGGCTCGGGCCACTGCGACCAGGGCATATGGCCAAACTGTTCGCGCAAAACCATGAACAATGCGTAATCATTCAGCCAGTGCGGCGGTTGCTCCAGATAGCGGGCAAACGCCTGCTCATCCACCTGCAGCTCCCAGCCGGCCGGCAGCAGGCGCGTATTGAGGGCAAAGGCCGACAGGCTGTGATAGGGCGACAGGTCATCATGCGGAGCTGTCAAAGGCAGCAATTGCCAGATGGCAAGTCCGGCCTCCTGCATCCAGTCAAGAAAACGCCAGGCATGCCCGTCCAGAACACGATTGGGTAACGAGGTCGGGTGCAACAGCACCCCTGCCACACGAGCTGCCATACTGAATGTTTCCTTGTTGTGGTTGGGTAACTGCGCCATCAGTTACGACGCATGGTTCCCGAGTTTTCCATATTCCCGCCACCCTGTGAGACCGGCTCGGACAGTGCTTCCGGCAAGGGTTCTCCCAGCAGTTCATACAGCTTTTCAAGATGCTGGCGGTAGAGTTGTTCAAAGTCGCGCACGCTGTCGGCAGGGTTGTAGTCTCCGAACCACCAGAACCAGTCCGAGCCTTCACAGATTGCCAGCTGGGCGATAACCATTTGGCGCTGCTCCGGCACCAGCCGGCCACTGGCCAGCACACGGTCACAGGCTTGCTTGGCTTCCACCAGCAGATCCCAGCCACGGTTTTTGTCTTTTTCACCAATCCAGGTGGAAAACGAACCATATACCCAGCTGCCTGCCGCCAGACGGTTGATCGGCAGCGGTTCTGCTCCCTGCTGCAGTGCATCGCTGAAAGTGGTCATTTCCACCCGCGGGTGACGCGATAGCGCCTTGTAAAAGGCGGTAAGAAAATAATGCGCGTTGTTAGGATAGTATTCCCAGGCATTTTCGCCATCCAGAATAACGGTGACCACATGGTTTTTTACCTTGTGGCCGAGGAAATTGGCGATATTGGTCATGTGCTGGCAGAAGTCGCGGGCAGCGTCATCGGCATGCCAGCTCTTGTACTGGAAGCCAATCAGGTCGGACAGGCCGTCGTCACGGAAAAACACCTTGCACCGGCCGTTTTCCAGAACAGCCGGACGATACAGCGCACGGTTGCAGGAGGATACCGCGTCCATGCCGGAAAACCGGCAGGAGTTGTGCCACACGGCCTGGCCGGTCGCGGTCCACTGGATGTCATATTCATCCAGAAGCTTGACAGCCGCATCGCTGACCGCACCCTCGGACAACCAGATGCCGGAAGGCCGCTTGCCAAAATGCTCGGCGAACACATGCAATCCCTTGTCCATGTGCCAGCGGGCGCGGTCGGCACCGCCCGGATAGACGGCATGTTCGGGCCGAGGCGCATTGGGCAGGGCATCGCCCATGCTGTCAAAGTCCAGCAGCAAGGGCACGATCGGATGGCCGTAGGGCGTGGTGGACAGTTCTATCTGTCCGCTTTCATACAGTGCACGGTAACGCGGAATAATGCCCTGCATGGCATCGCGGATCACTTCAACCAGCATGCGCCGGTCATCCTCGTCAAAACCACGCGCCTTGTTCATCAGCTCGCTGACGCGCACATCGCTCTGGTAAACGCTGACGCCCATCCAGGCCAGGTGATACCAGACCAGCAAATCATGGAAGAACTGGTCACCCAGATAAGCTAGCCCCCGCCCGGCCATAGTCGAGTGATACAAAAACGGCTGACAGGCTTCGAGCAGTCCCTGAAACTCGGCATGCGGAGCAATCATGGTCGGATGGTGGCCGCGCTGGCAATCCTGAAGCAGCTTGAGGCGGGCGTCCAGGCCACGCGGAATCGCCTGTACGCCAGCCAGTAGATTGAGCATGCCGTCCTGCATGGGCTCGCCCTGTTCCAGCCAGCTGTCAAGCTGGCGCACATAGTCGTCCAGCTGCTCCAGCAATACGGGGGCAAAGTTGACCACCACCCGTGCTTCCGGACAGGCCTCAAGGTGAGCCACCATGTCGGTGTAATCCTTGATCGCGTGCAGATAAACCCAGGGCAGACGATACAGTCCGTCCTTGCCGTCGCGATAATGGGGCTGGTGCATGTGCCAGCAAAGCACCACTTTCAGTTTGTCTGTCTGAGCCACTGTTTCACCTTTGGGTTGTCCGGAGCAAACATGCCGTTCAGCAAATCCGCCAAGTATACCAGCAACTTCCACTGTAGCCTTGTGCCAGCATGCCGCCTAGCGGGTAAAGTGCAGTGACTGCCCCAGCATTTCGGGAGTTACCAGCACCAGGCCACTGTCGTCATCCACATAGAAACGCTTGCGGTCCTCAATCGGATCCAGACCGATGCGGGTACCTTTCGGGACAATACAGCCCTTGTCGATAATCGCACGATTGATCACGCAGTCCCGGCCGATCTCGACATTCGGCAGTAATACCGAGTCTTTGATTTCCGAGTAACTGTGCAGGGTACAACCGCTGGAAATGACCGAGCGCTTGACCTTGGCTCCCGACACGATACAGCCGGCAGAAACCATGGAATCAATGGCCTGACCGCGACGGCCTTCGTCATCGAAGGTAAATTTGGCCGGCGGCATCTGTGCCTGATAGGTCCAGATCGGCCAGCTTCGGTCATACAGGTTGAGCTCGGGCACGATGGAGCACAGATCCATATTCGCCTGCCAGTAAGACTCCAGGGTGCCGACATCCCGCCAGTAGGCCG
>CAZVDA010000123.1:0-7152 GCA_964625365.1 uncultured Thiopseudomonas sp.
AGCATGGGCGTTCAGGGGGCGCAATGTAGTTTTTTTAGGACAGAAGTGCAAGCACAGAAACCATTTCATTGCACAAACGGTCACCACAACTGCAAATGAAGGCAGGCAACTCTCTGCTCTGCCGTCGCTGCTCCGCAGGACTGACGGCATTTCACAGTTCCTGTCATGGTGTTGTAACCATCGGCTCTTACCCTTTGCCGGAATGTTACGACAACCCCGAATGAGCAAAACGATGCTGAATCAAATGAAAATTCCCGTGCGGCTTGTGCTGCTCGGAGGGTTTCCCATGGCGGCACTGGTGCTGGTTTTACTACTGTCTTTCCAGCTATCTACCCAAAAAGACAAACTTTTTGACCGCCTGTACGAACACCATATTCTAACTCTCAACGATCTGCTGCTAATCCAGCGGCTGACTCAAAAAACTGCACTTGACGCGATTCGCTTGTACCGAACCGGATGGGCTGCAACCGGCAAAACGGTGAACACCGTGAACCAGTCCCTGGAGGAAGCAAAAAACACCTGGCACTCCTATCAAGCACAACGAACGCTGGGCGAGTCCGAACTGAACCGGCTTGCCGACCAGCAGTTTGAACAAGCCATAGCCCAGTATAGGCAATGGATACAGCCAGCTGGCAGCGATGCACTGCAAATCCTGATTTTGAATGACTCGACATTCAACATGGAAGCAGGCCAGAGTCTAGGCAGCTTTGACCAGTCCCTCAACAAGCTGATCCAGAATCAACTGGACGCCGCCAGTGAAGTGCAGCAGGAAGCCGAAACACTGACCGGACTGCTCCTGCGCGCCTACGTTTATGGTGGCAGCCTGCTCGTTATCGCCTCCACTCTACTGGCATGGCGTATTCAGCGCTCCATCCAGCAGCCACTGCATGCCCTGCGCAACCTTATTCTTGACGTTGCCCATAGCTCCAACCTGACCCTGCGGGCCAAGCCGCTGGGGAACGATGAAGTCTCACAAGCTGCCACCGCACTCAATCAGCTTCTTGAACACTTTCACGGTCTGGTGCAAGAGCTCGAAAGCAATGCCAACAAGCTAGGCGGCCATGCCGGCCAGGCCAGAAGCCTCAGCGAACAGGTCAGTCACAGCAGCACTCAACAAAACCGGGAAACCACCCGCATGAGCCAGTCACTCAGTGTGCTGGCCCGCACGATTGAAGATGTTGCAGCCCGTTCAGATACCGCGGTCAGCCTCGCCAGGCAGGCAGACCAGCTCAGTCAGGATGGCACCACACATACGGCAAACAGCATGGGCAGTATGGAAGCCCTGGCCAGCTTGATCCAAACCACCAATTCTATAGTGACCGAGCTTCACCTCAACTCGAACAACATCACCGAGGTTCTGGAAGTTGTGCAATCTGTTTCCGGGCAGATCAATCTGCTTGCACTCAATGCAGCCATTGAAGCAGCCCGGGCCGGTCAGGCCGGGCGCGGCTTTGCAGTGGTCGCCGGAGAGGTGCGCAATCTTTCACTGCGCACCGCAGCATCCATTACCTCAATTCGTACGTTGGTCGAACAACTGCAAAGCCGGGCTGACCAGGCCAGAGAGGCTATGCACGAAGCCTGTACACAGGCTGACAGCAACGTGACTTACGCACGCCAGTCCAGCCAGACACTTCAAGAAATTCGAGCCAGCGTGCAGGAAATCACCCAGCTAAACATTGACATTTTTACCGCAACCAGCGATCAGCATACGGCTGTCAGGCACAACCTCAACGGCATCGAAACACTCAACCAGTCAACCCGGCAACTGGACCACGATGCCGGTGAGTCCCGACGGATCAGCCAGGAACTGGCCGCACTCGCAGCAGCCCTGCGTACCGGTATCCAGCAATTCACAGTATGAGCAGCCCAGCATGAGCATTGCAGCCGAATTTTCAAAAATCCTGGCCACCCACGCCATACAGCCCCATTTCCAGCCCATCATTACCGCCGACGGATGCAGCATCTATGCCTATGAAGCCTTGAGCCGCGGGCCGGCCAACAGCGTGTTTCATAATCCGCTTCCGCTGTTTGAATATGCCAAATCAACAAACCGGCTATTTGCCCTTGAGCGTATCTGTCGCACCAAAGCCATTGACCAGTTCACTGGCCAAAATCTGCAGGGCCGGCTGTTTATCAACGTATCTCCCGATACCCTCCTGCAACCCGATCACAAACGCGGCCTGACCCGCGATCTGGCCAGCCGCTTTGGCATCCGCCCGGAACGGGTCGTCATCGAGATTACCGAACACAGCCCCACCCATGATTACGCGCTGATGCGCCAGGCGGTAAACCATTACCGGGACGAGGGGTTTTCCATTGCACTGGACGACCTGGGTGCCGGCTATTCCAGCCTTCGCCTCTGGTCCGAGCTGCAGCCAGAGTTTGTCAAAATCGACCGCCATTTTATTTGCGATATCGACCAGGACAGCTTCAAGCGACACTTTGTCAGCTCTATTCTGGGTCTGGCACGTCTGGCCAATAGCCACGTCATTGCCGAGGGCGTAGAGACGCTGCAGGAGTTCAGGGTGCTGCACGAAATTGGCGTAGATTTTTTTCAGGGCTACTTCTTTGGCAAACCGTCTCCTGTTGGCCAGCCGGCGCTTGCGGCAGGCATGCCGGCGCTGGAACCTGCCGGCCAGGGAACCACCGCGGCAAACAACCAGCTTCCTGCCCAGGCATCGTCATAAGGCTGCTGCTTGTACATGCAACACTAGCCCATACGCACCACCGCCCGCTCGCCCGGTGCCAATGCTGCCTGCCAGGCGTCTTGCACGTCCGGTAGCCCAAATTCGCGATAGCCGGCCACCAGCTCGCCACGGGCTGCCCGCTCCAGCAGGGCGGTCAGGTGTTCGCGGTTGTACTGACGCAACTGTTGCGTGCTGATACTGCCAAGCCCCGAACCCAGAATGCTGACTGGTTTGCTGCGCAGGATACCGGACGGCAGGCTGATCTCCACGCCTGCCATCTGGCCAATGGTGACCAGCTGCACCGGCTGCGGGCAGCACTGTGCAAACGCCTGCAGCAGCCACTGCACCGGCTCGCCCCACAGATAGTCCAGCACCACGTCCAGCGGGCTGTCCTGCTGAACCTGAACCAGTTGTTCGATAATCTGTTGGGGACTGTCCAGCAGGGAAATACCGGCATCCGCACCCAGCGTACGCAGGTAGTCCAGCGAGTCGGCGTTGCGTCCGGTGACGATCACGCGACCTGCGCCACGCAGGCGGGCTGCCTGTACGGCCATCCGGCCCGACACGCCGGTCGCCCCGTTGATCAGCACAGTCTGGCCCGGCTGGATATTGGCACGGCACACCAGTGCGGCATCGGAACCCAGCAAGGCATTTGGCAAGAGCGCAGCCAGTGCGGCATCCAGCGTATCCGGCACGGGAACGCAGTCTTCCAGATCAACCAGCGCATACTCCGCAAGCATTCCGGTGATGCCCATGGCATACATACGCCGCCCATCGGGCAGGCGGCCCACACCGTCAACGCCCACAGCAACGGGAAACTGCGCATAGCGCGTGTAGTGCTTGCCGGCAGCCTTGAGCTTGTCCAGCTGCTTGATACTGGCGGCTTCCATTTTCAGCAAAGCCTGACCCTGTGCAGGCTGCGGCCTATCAAGCTGCCCGTAACGCGGCACTGCACCATAGCTGTCGAGTACCGCTGCATGCATCATCTGACTCATTCGTTTTCTCCAAGAAAGCCGCCGGACTGGCGCTGCCACAGGCGGGCATACACCCCGCCCTGCTCCAGCAATTGTTGATGGGTGCCGGTCTCGACAATCCGGCCCTTATCCATTACCACCAGGCGGTCCATGGCGGCAATGGTAGACAACCGGTGGGCAATGGCGATGACGGTCTTGTTGCCCATCAGCCGGTCCAGACTGTCCTGAATGGCCACTTCGGCCTCGGAATCCAGCGCACTGGTCGCTTCATCGAGCAATAAAACAGGGGCATCTTTCAGCATCACCCGGGCAATGGCGATGCGCTGGCGCTGCCCGCCAGACAGTTTGACACCACGGTCACCCACATGGGCATCCAGTCCGGTGCGACCGCTGGCGTCGCTCAGGCCGGGAATAAACTCGGCCGCCTGCGCCTGCTCAATGGCCTGCAACAGCTCTGCTTCGGTGGCCTCCGGCCGGCCATAGACAATATTGTCGCGCACCGAGCGGTGCAGCAGCGACGTGTCCTGGGTGACCATGCCGATTTGCGCACGCAGGGAGTTTTGCGTCGCCTGCGCAATGTCCTGCCCGTCGATCAGGATACGCCCGCCCTGCACGTCGTAAAAACGCAACAAGAGGTTGACCAGCGTGGACTTGCCTGCCCCCGAGCGCCCCACCAGACCTACTTTTTCACCCGGGCGAATGTGCAGGTTGAAGTCCTGCATAAAGGGGCTGCCGTCACGGTAGGCAAACTGCACCTGTTCGAAGCGGATCTCGCCGCGCCCGATGTGCAGCGGCTGCGCATCCGGCACGTCCAGAACCCGTACCGGCTGGCGCAGGGTGTCCAGACCATCACGCACAGTGCCCATGTGCTCGAACAGCATGGTCGCTTCCCACATGATCCAGTGGGACAGGCCCACCAGACGCAGTGCCATGGCAATGGCGGCAGCTGCGGCACCCACGCCAATCGCCCCGGCCTGCCATAGATACAGGCCCAGCGCTGCGGTAGCGGCCACCAGCAACATGTTCAGGCTGTGATTGACGAATTCCAGCAGAGTCACCCAGCGCATCTGGCCATGCACGGTGCCGAGAAACTCCTGCATGGCCTGTTTTGCATAGCGCGACTCGCGGCCACCGTGGGAGAACAGCTTCACCGTGGCGATGTTGGTATAGGCATCGGTAATGCGCCCGGTCATCAGGGAACGCGCATCAGCCTGGGTTTGTGCCAGCTTTGACAGCCTCGGAATAAACACGCGCAAACACAGCAGAAACAACAGCAGCCAGCCGGTAAATGGCAGCAACAGCCAGCCATCAAAGCTGGCCAGAATGACGCCGGTACTGACAAAGTACACCGCCACATAAACCAGCATATCGGCGCAGGTCATCACGGTATCGCGTACTGCCAGCGCGGTTTGCATCACTTTGGCAGAAATGCGCCCGGCAAACTCGTCCTGGTAAAACTGCAGGCTCTGGCTCAGCAACAACTGGTGAAACTGCCAGCGCAAGCGCATGGGCAATACGCCCTGCAAGACCTGAAAGCGCAGGTTACTGGCCAGCAACACCCAAAGGGGGCTGCCCAGCACCAGCGCCAGCATCCACAACAAGGAAGTTTTCCTGGCAGCCCACAGCTCGCCCAGGCTGTACTGGTTCATCCAGTCCACCAGCACGCCCATCAGCTGGAACAGTACCGCTTCAAACACGCCCAGCAATGCGTTGAACACAATCAGGCCCAGCAACCAGCCACCCGAGCCACGGGTGCAGGCCCGAACAAAGGCCACTGTCGTCATACGCTCGCGCATGGGCAGCGGTTCTTCGGGAAACGGGGCAATGCGCCGCTCAAACCAGGCAAACCACGACTTGAAAATCTGCATAAACTGCCTACCTGCAACGGGGCCGTGCAACGGGCGTACTGAATGCAGCTCCCGCATGGCCCTATTCAATAAAGGCTGTCAGTGTAGCGCAAATCCAAGCCTGCTAATTAGTTAGCCCTGCGCAATGGTCGAGCGCATTTGCTCCATCACCTGCACCACCTGACGCGCACCCTGATCAATATCGGCAATCGCCTCGCCTGTCCGGTTGGCCAGCTCTACGCCCTGCTGCACGCGGTCACGGCTGTTTTCCATGTTGACCACCGCTGTCTGTGCCATGCGATGGTTTTCGCTGACAACAGCCACAATTTCTTCGGTTGCAGTGGCGGTACGTGCCGCCAGGTTGCGCACCTCGTCAGCCACCACGGCAAAACCCCGTCCGGCCTCACCGGCCCGGGCTGCCTCAATGGCCGCATTCAGCGCCAGCAGGTTGGTCTGGTCGGCAATGCCGCGAATGGCCGACACGATATTGGCAATCTGCTCCGACTGCTGGCTGATCGCCTTGATTTCTTCCGCAGCAGTGTGAATTTCCTGGGCGATACCCTGCACAACCTCAACCGTTTCCCGAACAATCGCCGCACCATTGCGTGCTTTTTCGGCAGACTGAAGGGATGACTCATAGGCCATACTGGCCGCCTCGGACTCGCTTTGCTGCATCAGCACCTGCTGGGTAATGTCACTGGCGATCTTCACCACCTTGATGACCTTGCCGCTACGGTCCAGCACGGGGTTGTAACTGGCCTGCAACCATACCGGCTGGCCGTGCTTGCTCACCCGCTCGATGCGCCCGGCATAAAACTCGCCCTGTTTCAGCCGCTTCCAGAAGTCGGCGTACTCGGCCGACTGCGCATAGCTGTCCCGGCAGAATATCCGGTGATGCTGGCCCCGCAAGTCATCGTTGCCATAGCCGGTGGTGGTACGGAAGTTGACGTTGGCATACAGGATGATGCCGTCCGGATCGAACTCGATCAGCGCCATGGAACGCGCCAGTGAAGTAATCACCGCAGTCTGGATCTGTTCGTTGGCATATTGCTCGGTGATGTCCAGCGCCAGCTGCATGATGCGCTCAACCTGCCCCCTGTCGTCCAGTACCGGCGCATAACTGGCCCGCAGCCAGATCTCGCGGCCGTCACGGGCCAGGCGCAGGCAGCGGTCACGCACCACGTTGCCCTCTGCAAGCTGCTGCCAAAAGCGCTGATAATCTGCACTTCTGGCATATTCTGCCGTGCACAGCACTGTATGCGGCCTGCCTTGCAGTTCTGCATGCGCATAGCCCGTCAACGCCAGAAAAGCATCGTTGGCATACAGAATTTTGCCATCCGTGCTGTACTCAACCACCAGCAGGGACTCGTTGACCGTACGCTGCTTTTCCGCGCAGCGCATCAGCTCGCTGCGGCAAGCCTCCAGTTCGGCTTTCAATTTACGGTTAAACATACACAATCCTGCACACACTGAATAAATGGAAGGCTGGCACGGCCGCCTGTCTTGATGCGTTCACGGGCCTCGCCCGTAGCCGCCTGCAAAGCCTGGTCCCGTCGTTGCAGGCTTTATATCCCGACTGCAATACTAATGGCAAAACCGCTATAATTGCGCCCCGTTTTTTCCAGTTGCCAGAGTACAGCCATG
>CAZVDA010000124.1:0-7136 GCA_964625365.1 uncultured Thiopseudomonas sp.
CAGGATGCGGTAGGCTATAGCGCACAGCGCGGCGATAGCGTCAGCGTGATCAATGCTCCCTTTGCACCCATGGAAGACGATATGTATATAGAGCCTCCTTTCTACAGCCAGCCCTGGTTCTGGGACGTGATCAAGCAGATCATGGGCATCCTGTTTATCCTGATTCTGGTGTTTGGCGTGTTGCGTCCATTGCTGGGCAACATCATGGGCACCAGCAAGAGCAAAGAACTGCAGGTGGCTGACCAGGGCGCAGGAAAGGGCTCCCTTGATGACCTTGACGCCCAGCTGGCCGAAGACACCCTGAGTCTGGGCAGCGAGCAGCCGCACATCATGCTGCCCAGTCCGACCGAAGGCTATGACGCCCAGCTGACAGCCATCAAGAACCTGCTGGCCGAAGATCCGGGCCGCGTGGCCCAGGTCGTGAAAGAATGGATCAACAGCGATGAATGATAACAAGGCAGTAGCCAAACTGAACAAGGTAGACAAGGCAGCCGTGTTGCTGCTGTCGCTGGGCGAGGCGGATGCCGCCCAGGTGTTGCGCCACATGGGCCCCAAGGAAGTGCAGAAGGTCGGCCTGGCCATGGCACAAATGACCAACGTCCACCGTGACCAGGTTGAACAGGTGATGAGCGAGTTTGTCGAGATTGTCGGCGAACAAACCGGCCTTGGCGTGGGCTCGGATGCCTACATCCGCAAAATGCTCACCCAGGCACTGGGCGAGGACAAGGCCGGCAACCTGATTGACCGTATCCTGCTGGGTGGCAACACCAGCGGTCTGGACAGCCTGAAGTGGATGGAGCCACGCGCCGTAGCTGACGTGATTCGTTACGAGCACCCGCAAATTCAGGCCATTGTGGTGGCCTATCTGGACCCGGACCAGGCCGGTGAAGTGCTGTCGCACTTTGACCACAAGGTACGGCTGGACATCATCCTGCGCGTGTCGGCCCTGAATACCATCCAGCCCGCGGCCCTGAGCGAGCTCAACGCCATTCTTGAAAAGCAGTTTTCCGGCAGCGCCAATACCAGCCGTACCACCATGGGCGGCGTAAAGCGTGCCGCCGACATCATGAACTTTCTGGACAGCTCCATGGAGGGCCCGCTGCTGGATTCCATCCGCGAGCTGGACGGCGACCTGTCCTCGCAGATCGAAGACCTGATGTTCGTGTTCGACAACCTGGCCGATGTCGACGATCGCGGTATCCAGTCGTTGCTGCGTGAAGTGTCGTCTGAAGTGCTGGTGCTGGCACTCAAGGGGGCCGACGACGCCATCAAGGAAAAAGTATTTCGCAACATGTCCAAGCGCGCCTCCGAACTGTTGCGCGACGACCTGGACGCCAAGGGGCCTGTGCGGGTCAGCGAAGTCGAAACCGCGCAGAAAGAAATCCTCACCATTGCCCGCCGCATGGCGGATGCCGGCGAAATCGTGCTGGGCGGCAAGGGTGGCGAAGAGATGATTTAAGCCATGAGCCAAGAAGCCCCTTCCGGCGAGCTGATCCGTCCGGGCCAGAACGATGCCTTTGTGCGCTGGCAGATGCCCTCGTTTGACGAGGGTGCCACCAATGTGATCCAGACGGGCGACAAACAGGACGAGCCTGAAGAAGAGCTGCCTGTCGAGGAGCCGGTTCAGGAAGCAGAGCCCGAGCCGGACGTCGAGGTCGAGGACGTCCAGCTGGAAGAGGTTCAGCCGCTGACCCTGGAAGAAGTCGAAGCCGTGCGCCAGGACGCCTACAACGAAGGCTTCAGCACCGGCGAAAAAGACGGCTTCCGTGCCGGCCAGCTGCGTGCCCAGCAGGAGGCCGAGGCCGCGCTCAAACCCCGGCTGGCCGCACTGGAAAACCTGATGCAGCAACTGTTTGACCCTATCGGCCAGCAGGATCAGGCCATCGAGCACATGCTGCTGGAACTGGTACGCCACATCAGCGAAGAAGTCATCCAGCGCGAGCTGACCCTTAGCTCGGCACAGATTGGCCGCGTGCTGCGTGAAGCCATGAAATTGTTGCCCATGGATGACGGCCAGGTACGCATCCACGTCAACCCGCAGGACTTTGCCGAAATCAAGAGCCTGCGCGAGCGCCACGAAGAAAGCTGGCGCATTCTGGAAGACGACAGCTTGCTGCCTGGCGGCTGCCGTATCGAAACCCGCAACAGCCAGATTGATGCCAGCGTAGAAACCCGCCTGCATACCCTGACCCAGCAACTGCTGGAGCAGCGCCGCCACTTGCAATCCGAGCCGGTCGCCGCCGATATTCATCAGGATATTGACCTGACAGCCGCCCCGCTGCCGGAGCCGGCTGCCGTGACCGAAACGCCGCCGGTTGTAGAACCTGTGCCTGAGCCTGTGGTCACGCCTGCAGCCGGTAGCACGGCTGATCTGGTGGACATGCAGTTGATGGGTGATGACGACGATGAAGCTTGAGCGCACCAGCATCGCCGCCCGGCTCAAGGCCTATCAGCGGGCCATCAGCCTGCCGGTACAACCGCCGGTAGAAGGCCGCCTGTTGCGCATGGTCGGCCTGACCCTGGAAGCCCAGGGCCTGCGCTCGGCGGTGGGTAGCCGCTGCATGGTGATCAACGCCGATACCCACAACGCCGCCGAGGTCGAGGCCGAGGTGATGGGTTTTGCCGGCGACAAGGTATTCCTGATGCCGGTGGGCAGCGTAGAGGGCATTGCGCCCGGTGCCCGCGTGGTGCCGCTGGCCGGTACCGACATGGTGCCGATGAGTGCCAGCATGCTGGGCCGCGTGCTGGACGGCGCAGGTCGTCCGCTGGACGGCAAACCGCGTATTCAGGCCGATGACTGGGTGCCGATGACCGGCCCCAGCATCAATCCACTGCGCCGTGACCCAATCAACGTGCCGCTGGATGTGGGCCTGCGCTGCATCAATGGCACCCTGACCGTGGGCCGTGGCCAGCGCCTTGGCCTGTTTGCCGGTACCGGTGTCGGCAAGTCGGTGTTGCTGGGCATGATGACCCGCTTTACCAAGGCCGATATCGTCATCGTCGGCCTGATTGGCGAGCGGGGCAGGGAAGTAAAGGAATTTATCGAGGATATTCTCGGCGAAGAAGACCTCAAGCGCGCCGTGGTGGTGGCCTCGCCGGCGGACGATGCACCCCTGCTGCGCCTGCGTGCCGCCATGTACTGCACCCGCATTGCCGAATACTTCCGTGACAAAAAATACAACGTGCTGCTGCTGATGGACTCGCTGACCCGTTACGCCCAGGCGCAGCGGGAAATTGCCCTGGCCATTGGCGAGCCGCCGGCCACCAAAGGCTATCCGCCTTCGGTGTTTGCCAAGCTGCCGGCGCTGGTGGAACGGGCCGGCAACGCCGAGCCGGGCGGCGGCTCGATTACTGCCTTCTACACCGTACTGTCGGAAGGGGACGACCAGCAAGACCCGATTGCCGATGCTGCGCGGGGTGTGCTCGACGGCCACTTTGTGCTGTCGCGGGCGCTGGCCGAAGAAGGCCACTATCCGGCCATCGACATCAGTGCCTCGGTCAGCCGGGTCATGCCGCAAGTCACCAGCCCCGAGCACCTGAAAACCGCCCAGCGCTTCAAACAGCTATGGACCCGCTACCAGCAAAGCCGCGACCTGATCAGCGTGGGTGCCTACGTGCCCGGTGGCGACCCGGATACCGATCTGGCCATCGAACGCTATCCGGCCATGTCCGAGTTTTTGCGCCAGGGCCTGCGCGAATCCGAAGACCTGGAAACCAGTGTGCAGCGGCTCAGTGCCATTGTGCACGGCCCGCAGCAAGGATAGCTAAGGCATGCTAAAACGCGCCAAACGGCTGGAACCGGTGATCCAGATGGCCGAAGAAAAAGAGCGCGAGGCCGCCGCCCGTCTGGCCCGTACTCAACAGCAACTGCAACAGGCCGAGCAGCAACTGGCCGGCCTTGAGCAGTACCGCAACGACTACCAGCAGCAATGGATCACCCGGGGCCAGGCCGGCGTCACCGGTGAATGGCTGATGAATTACCAGCGTTTTCTGTCGCAACTGGAAATCGCCATCGAACAGCAGCGCAACAGTGTGCGCTGGCACCAGCAAAACGTCGCCAAGGTGCGCGTACAATGGCAACAACTCTATGCACGGCTTGAAGGTTTGAAAAAACTGGTGCAGCGTTACCACGACCAGGCCCGCCACGCCGCCGACCGCCAGGAGCAGAAGGCCATGGACGAAATGGCCGCCCGTGCCGGCCAGCTGAACAAAAACCGGGGAGCAAGCGATGACTATTGATTACCAGTGGCTGTACCAGTATGCCTTGCGCCGCCGTGGCAGCATCCAACAGCTTGAAGACAGCCTGCCGCAGCCCCTGAGCGAAGCCGAGCTGATGGCCGTGCCGGATGACCGCTACCTGTCGATGATGACCCAGCGCATCTTCCGCGCCGGGCTGCGCCATGCCATGGTTGATGCGCGCTGGCCGGCGTTCGAAGAAGCCTTCTGGGGCTTTGATCCGGACAAAATGGTGCTGCTCAGTGCCGAACATATCGAGCAGCACATGCAAAACAAGGCGCTGATCCGCCATCTGGGCAAGCTGCGCAGCATTCCACACAACGCCCAGCTGATTCTGGATATTCGGCAGGAGTACGGCAGCTTTGGCCGCTTTCTGGCGCAGTGGCCGTCCAGTGATATCGTCGGTCTGTGGCAACTGCTGCGCCAACGCGGCCAGCAACTGGGCGGCTACTCCACCCCCGGCTTTTTGCGCATGGCCGGCAAGGATACCTTTCTGATTACCACCGACGTGGTGGCTGCCCTGATGGCCCATGGCGTGATTGACCGTAACCCCACCAGTCAGGGTGCACTGCGGGATGTGCAGGCTGCCTTCAACCAGCTGCAGGAGCAAAGCGGCAGACCGCTATGCCAGCTGTCGGCCATGCTGGCGTGGACGGTGAATCACGACTGAAGGTGTCGTGAAGTGATTTGACGGTGGTTTTTTTGGCTTCGGCTTCGGCTTCGGTGGAGGCAGTCAGACCGGGACGCTGCGCAAAGCTACGCTGCCCGTCTCGAAGCACGCTTCGATCCGGTTGCTGATGCTTTGCTCCGGTCCCGGCCTGACTGCAAAACACCGTGGTGGTTGGGAGGGGTGGCCCGGCTGCGCCGGGCTGCTGTCGCTCTCCTCGTTGGCGGGGCGGTGCAACCGTCATGCTGCGCGTAGTCGCAGCATCCTCAGGCTCCCTTATTGGATTGAATACAGAGTTTTTTGCCTTTGGTGTTGGGGCGCTGGTGGAATCGCAGCAAAGATACGCTGGATCAAAGCCCTGACAAGTTTGGCTCTTTCCAGCCCGCTACAGCCTGGCAGATACTGGCATGCCCCTAACGCCTTGCTCACCTGCACATACTGCGGAGAGCGTTTTTGTGTGAAAATGGAGCGCCAGCGATACACACAAAAACGAGCGTAGCAGTGTGTGTCAGGTGGAGCAATTTGTTATGCCTTTGCGGGTACGAAATCACCACCTGAACCTTTAATAAACTTTGAATTATTGCGATTAAAGCACTTACCAGACAGCTGCCAAAAATCACCCCTGCCACGAGAGTGCACTACATATTCAATAACTTTCGATTCTGTAGCGAAAATAATGACATTGTGACCATCCGATTTAAGCACATCTGTATATTCTGATACCTGCCAATTAAACCCAAGAGCCTTCTCTGACATCTCGTTGTATGGACCTAGAATGCATACTTTCGTCCAATCACTACCGCCAAAATTGGATAGATCTAAACTTTCGAATTTTTTAGCCTTGAGTTCAGAGTAAATTTCATCGCTCGATTTACTTGCTACATACTCACTATCGGTGCAGCCAATAATTAAAGCTAAGGTGAAAATTAGTATGATTCTATTCATAGGCATAACGCTTGCATAAACGGCGGCCTGACAAGGCCGTCCGGTGAAGGCCCTTTCAGGCCGGAACGAATTTGATGCACTTGTTAGCCATTACCTCACCCAAGGCAGGTTAACCACTGCAAAACAACAAATTGATGTAAGTGCTATTAGGAAAAAACAGACCATTGCTCTCACAGACCACCGGTGAGTTCGGCCTGGCTGCGTTGCAGAATTTTTGTTTAGTGCGGATGCAGTAGCGTGATCTCCGTGTGAGGCACGCATTTCACGAATTTTCTTTGCTGCCGCCAGTGGCGTTTTATATTCGGCTTGTAACGCGATCAATCCGAATACAATGGTGAAAGCTAACGAAGCCCAGCCAACGGCAAGTAAAATCACCCAAGATGGCTTTTGTGGCACATAATGGCCTTGAAGTGCCACCAAGCTCGTCAACGCAGCAAGTGCAAGAGTTACGACGTGACGAAGCCAATTGAAGTAAGGCTTTTGATGTGAACTAATCAAGCGCCGTTCAATGTCTTCAAATGTAACAGTTCTTCGATTTTGGTCAGTCATAGTAATAGTGGCTAACGCCAAGCTTTGGGGCGGCTGGAGCGTAGCGTAAGCCGTCCCAGCCGCGATAGCGGCGACAACAGCGCCTTGTTATGGCTTTTCGGTGTTGCTGGCGAGTGATGCATGTTCAGCAAGCTCTGCATTTATAAAAGCAGAAATCATTGAGCGATAGACGGCTTCGGTTACGTCGGGATTTGCCCCCAAGTCATGAGCAAGCGCACGAACCTTTGAAATCACCTGCTCAACTCTTTGCGGAGCCTTAACATCAGCGGTGGATTTCTTGAAGCGCGCTGCCTGCATAACGAAGCTACCGCGCTCTGCGATTAAGGCCACGATCTTTCGATCAATTGCGTCGATATTGGAACGAACTTCCTCAAGGGAATTGCAAGTTACTACCTTGTTCATTTTTCACTCCTTGTTTTTGAGCCATAACATGTATTAGACCGCCTTCTACATAACCCAATCATCGTGAAGGCGGTATAACCCGATGGGCCTAGTTTTAAAGACAGAATTAAAGCACAGAGATCAACAGGTTACAAGATTATGAAGTTTGATAATAATTTTCGCTTAACCTTCTCCCTTTAGTCAGCAAGTTAGTCAGCAAGCTACTGGCTATCCGTCCAGCAAAAGGAGTTTGCTAAGCACCAGCCCTCAACACCCACACCCAAGCTACGCAAACAGCTACACGCAGTCATGCGCACCAAGCATTACAGCCTGCGCACCGAAAAAACCTACTGGTACT
>CAZVDA010000125.1:0-7133 GCA_964625365.1 uncultured Thiopseudomonas sp.
AAAATTACACAGAAATTTTTATCCTTTAAAGCTAAACGTGATCCTCTGCGGTCTCGCCAAGAGGAGGCGCCGGATAGCCAGGAAGAATACGGACACTCCCCGGCCCACCCCAAAGAACGGTTGGGGTCTCATGAGCTCTGTAGAGATCATCAAGGCTCCCAAAGAAATAGGCCTGCACAGCCCCGACCTTCACTACGACTTAGCCACTTTTCTTAGGCGGCTAAGAAACACTGTCTGCGCACGAAAATACGACTCTGTTGTCATAGATTTCAAGGAAACTGAGGCACTGGGTGCTGCTGGAACCATACTGTTACTGGCAGAAATTGATCGGCTTTCTAGCATAGAGTTTGCGCCAAAATTAAGCTGCTACTACCCGGCCGACGAAACAGTTGAAAAAGTCATGCAGCAGGTCGGCCTGCTTAAGCTGCTTAACCGCGCCGAAAGGAAAACCATTACTGAGAGCGACAAGAGCGTATATCACTGGCACTACATAACCGGGGAAAACGTTGACGCCGAGAGGCTGGGCCCCATGTTTCTTGACCTGCGCAACAAGCTGCCAACGCAGGCGACTCGCGATATCTTTGATGGCGTTTCCGAGGCCATGGTAAACTCGGTACAGCATGCGTATGCTGAGCCACGGAACGATGTTTTGTGCAAGGCCGGCCACATCGACCGGCAAAAATGGTGGTTTTTTGGCGAGGTTCTGGACGGCCACTTGCATGTGGTGTTTTGTGATTTGGGTATAGGCATACCTCGAAGCCTGCCAAGAAACTGGCATGAGCATTGCCTTGATGTGGTATTGGTCAGGAAAACATCACGGTTCGACTTGGCTATAATCAAAAAAGCCATGGAGCTAGGCAGAACCAGAACAGCCGAGTCACACCGTGGCTTGGGGCTTCACAGAGACATTATAGGCGCTGCAAAGAAGCTGAAAGGACAGCTCCTGATATACAGTAACAAAGCAATGGTCGGCCTGGACTGCACAGATCAGGCCGAGCGCAAAAAAGTACAGGATCGCTTTAGACGGTCAATTTTAGGCACTGTAATTTGCTGGACGATACCAGTAAATAACACGTAAGGTGAGGAGCTATGAAAATGTCTGTCGTAAGAATCACGGACTTTAGCCCGTTCCCTGCCGGCAGGTACGTTACCGATGGCCCGTACTCCGGACAGGCTTTCAGAGATAATGTGTTAATTCCTCAGCTCACCGAGAACGACCTTGTTCAGGTCGACCTGAACGGAGCTTTCGGGTTTGGATCTTCCTTTCTCGAAGAGGCGTTTGGCGGCTTGGTGCGCGTTGGAAAGTTTTCTCTCAAAACACTTAAGGAAAAACTGAAAATCAATTCGGAGGATGATCCTCTGGTTGCCGACGAGATCTGGCTGTACATCGAGTCCGCAAGATAAACCGTAAGGAGGCGTGCGCATGGAACTGGGTGATCTACCGGGGTGGGGCGCATTAGCCTTGTCTGTCTATACTCTTTACCGAAGCGCAAAAGCTGAAAAAAGAGCAGAAACAACGGCCAAATCACTCGCCTACGTCGCAGATATGAAAAGCGACATCACCAGGCTCAAAGAGCTATCCTTTCGATACTGGCTTGCTCCAGACAATGGAGACACGCCGACAGCTCTGGATATCAAGGCGCTGCTGAAAACCATCCCAAACAAAGCAAAACGCCACCCTGACTGTAATGCCCTGCCTTTGATTCAAGCCGATCTAATTCGGTTGAGAAAAGCCATTTCAGGCGGAGATTTTGAGGTTATTGGCAGGCCAGCGCTAAAAAACACATCTCCAAGACTCGTGCAAATGGGTGAGCTCTTCGCCAGCATAACCAGTCAGCTAGAAAGTCTTTAGTTTGCCATTCAGCCCAGCCGGCAGGCCAGGCTCTCAGCTGCGGCGCACCAGCAGCCACAGGCTCCAGCACAGCATCAGGCAAAAGCTGATCATGCTCATTTCGGCAATATTCAGGCCCAGCAGGGTCCAGCCGCGCTCGGCGCAGTCTGATGAGCCATACAGCATTTTCATCAGCACATCTTTCAGCGGAAAGGCTTCCAGCATGAACTCCAGCGGCGGCAGGCATTCGGGCAGCTGGTCCTTGGGCAGGTGTTGCAGCCAGATCTGGCGGCCGGCGGTGGCAATGCCCATGCCAGCCACCAGCAGCATCAAGGCCGCATAAACGCGCCGCCCCCAACTGCGCGGATTATGCAGCGTACCCAGCAGAGCCACCACACCGAACAACATCACCTCGCCGCGCTGCACATAACACAGCGGGCAAGGCTCTAGCCCCAGCCCGTGTTGGAAATACAGCGCGATCAGCATCAGCAGCGAACAGCCGGCAAAGGCCAGCAGAAACATCAGGCGGGGTGTCAGAAACCTCATGGAAAACTCCGGTCAATCAGGGCGGGCGGCCATTTTTCGGCAAGCGTCCTGGCGAGTCAAGGAAAAGACGGGCATGCGTTGTGGCGGGGGACGGGGCCAGCGGTGCAACCGTCGACAGGGCGCTACTGTGACGGCTGCCGGTGAAGCCTTCGTTAAAGGCTGGCGCTGGCTGCAGGCAGGATAAACATGGCGCAAATCAAGGGAAACTTGCCGACCGGCCTGCTATGATGAGCCCCGTTAGACCGTCCACATGTCCTGAAAGGTAGAAGACCCTCGTCATGTCCGTTAGTGAAATCCGTATCGCAACCCGTAAGAGCGCCCTGGCCCTGTGGCAGGCGGAACATGTTAAATCCCGTCTTGAGCAGGCTCATCCGGGCTTGCAGGTTAGCCTGGTGCCCATGGTCAGCCGGGGTGATCAGCTGCTGGACTCGCCGCTGGCCAAAATTGGCGGCAAGGGCCTGTTCGTCAAGGAGCTGGAAACCGCGCTGCTGGAAGGCGAGGCCGATATTGCGGTGCACTCCATGAAGGATGTGCCCATGGAGTTTCCGGAAGGGCTGGGCCTGTACTGCATCTGCGAGCGCGAAGACCCGAGCGATGCCTTTGTGTCCAATCATTACGACAGCCTGCAGGCGCTGCCGCCGGGCAGTGTAGTCGGCACCTCCAGCCTGCGCCGTCAGGCCCAGTTGCTGACGCTGCGCCCCGACCTGCATATCAATTTTTTGCGCGGCAACGTCAACACACGGCTGGCCAAGCTGGATGCCGGTGAGTATGACGCCATCATTCTGGCCGCAGCCGGTTTGATCCGGCTGGGCTTTGCCGAGCGTATCCGCAGCCGTCTAAGCCATGAAGACTGCCTGCCGGCAGGTGGTCAGGGCGCGGTGGGTATCGAGTGCCGCACGGCCGATACGGCCATCCGCCAGTTGCTGGAGCCATTGCAGGATGCCGATACGGCCGACCGGGTGATTGCCGAGCGTGCCCTTAACCGGCGTTTGCAGGGCGGCTGTCAGGTGCCCATTGCCTGCTATGCCGTCTTGGAGGGTGACCAGCTGTGGTTGCGCGGTCTGGTTGGCCAGCCGGATGGTACGCTGATGCTGCGTGCCGAGGCCCGTGCCCACCGCTCTGCAGCCGAAGCGCTGGGCGTGCAGGTGGCCGAAGCGCTGCTGGAGCAGGGTGCCGGTGAAATTCTGGCGCAAATTTATGCCGACGAGACACCGGCCTGCTGATTATGGACGGTTGCTGGCGCGTGCTGATTACCCGCCCCGCTGCTGACAATGCAGCGCTGGGCGAGTTGCTGGCGCGGCAGGGCATCTACAGTCATGGCCTGCCGCTGCTGGACATGCGCCCGTTGCCGGAAACGCCCCGCGAGCGCGACCTGCTGCTCAATCTGGACCGCTACAGTACGGTAGTCGTGGTGAGCAAGCCGGCTGCCCGCCTGGCCCTGCAGCGGCTGGACCGCTACTGGCCGCAGCCGCCGCTCACACCGCAGTGGTTTACCGTGGGCGAGGGCAGCGGTGCCATTCTGGCGGACTATGGTCTGACTGTGCACTGGCCCGTATCGGGCGATGATAGCGAGGCGCTGCTGGCGCTGCCAGAGTTTGCCCGATCGCTGCAGCAGCCGTCGCCCCGCGTGCTGGTGATGCGTGCCGACAATGGACGCGAGTTTCTGGCGCAGCAGCTGGGCGAGCGGGGTATCGAGGTGGATTTTTTGCCGCTGTATCAACGCTTTTTGCCTGAATATCCGGCCGGAATTTTGTTAAAGTCGGTCAACGAACATCATCTCAACGGGCTGGTGGTCAGCAGTGAACAGGGGCTGCGCAATTTGCTGCAGCTGGCCGAGCAGGACTGGCAGTCCCTGCGCCATTTACCCCTGTTTGTGCCCAGCCCGCGTGTTGCACAGACTGCCCGAGATCTGGGAGCCCTGCAGGTAATTGATTGCCGGGGCGCGAGCAACCAGGCTGTACTGGCGGCGCTTGAAGGCAGCCACCCGTCACGGCCCTAGAAGGACAAAACAATGAGCAAAGACAAAAAGCCAAAAAACAACAACCCTTCTGTCACAGAGGCTGAAGAACTGCAGCCTGAAACTGCCGCTGTGGACTGCGCGCCGGATACGGCTGCAGAGGCGGATGCCGGTGCAGAACAGCCGGCGCAAGCGCGTCCCGAAGAAACGGTTGACGAGCAACCGGAGCAAGCAGAACCGGCTGATGCAGCCGTGCAGCCGTCCGCTCCGGCGGCGTCTGTGGTACAGCCGGCTAGCGGCGGCGGCAAGGCCCTGTCGGCCCTGGCCCTGCTGGTTGCGCTGGCCGGTGCCGGTCTGAGTGGCTGGAACTGGTATCAGGGCCAGCAACAACCTGCAGCGGAACCTGCGCCGGCGCTGGCGGCTACCGACTATGGCGATGTGATTGAAAAGCAGGCTGGCCAGTTGCAGGGGCTGGTGCGCCAGAGTGATGCCTATAAAGAGCACATTGGCCGGCTGGAGCAGCAGCTCGCCGGTGTGCCCAGGGCAGCCGACCTGGCCGAGAACCAGCGCCTGCTGGTGCAACTGCAGTCTGCCCAGCAAGCCTTTACCCGGCGCTTTGAGCAGGCCTTTGGCAATACCCGGCAGGACTGGCGGCTGGCCGAGGCCGAGCACCTGCTGCGCATGGCCCACTTGCGCCTGACCGCACTGCAGGATCTGGGCAGCGCCCGCTATCTGCTGGAGGCGGCCGACCAGATTTTGTTCGAGCAGGATGATCCGGCGGCTTACGCCGCCCGTGAAGCCATGGCACAGGCGCTGACCGCCGTGCGCGCCGTGCCAAAGCTGGACCGCACCGGCGTGTTTATGCGTCTGGGTGCCCTGCAAAAGCAGGTGGGCAGCCTGAGCCAGACCCTGCCGGGCTACACGCCGGGTGACAGCGATGCCGGCAGCATTGACTGGAGCAAGCTGCTGGACAAGGCATCCAATTACATTCGTCTGGACATCAACAGCAATACCGACGACATCAAGCCCCTGCTGTCCAGCCAGCAACTGATCCATATCCGTCTGGCGGTCAGCCTGAGTCTGGAACAGGCCCAGTGGGCAGCCCTCAACGGCCAGCAGGCCGTTTATGACCAGGCGCTGGAGCAGGCGGTTACCCTGTTGCAGCACTATTTTGCCGAAGACTATCAGCCGGCCACGAGCATGCGCGAACAGCTGCAGGAGCTGGCGGGTGCTAAAGTCAGCCAGGCCGTGCCCGACATCAATCCGGCCTTGCTGGCCCTGCAGGCCTATATTCAGGAACGCACCCTTGAACAGCGTGCACCCGTGGAGGCTGGCCAATGAAAAAGCGTACCTTCATGTTGCTGCTGCTGGCCATTCTGGCGGCAGCAGGGCTGGGCATGCTGGTGGTCGAGCACCAGGGCTATGTCCTGATTACCTGGAAAAACATCCGTTTTGAAGCCACCCTGTGGGTATTTCTGGCCTGTCTGGCCATCCTGCTGGCTGCGCTGTACCTGTTGCGCCTGCTGGCCGGTGGTCTGTTGCGCTCGCTGGGCTGGGTCAACCCATGGTCTGCGCGCAACCGTAAAAAGCGCCTGGACAATGCCGTGCATCAGGGCATGCTGGAGTTTTCCCGCGGCAACTGGCAGCCGGCGCTGCGCCAGTTGAGCCATGCCGCCAAGGCCAGTGAACAGCCGTTGCCCTATCTGCTGGCCGCCGCCCGGGCAGCGGAAAAGCTGCAGCAGCCGGACACCGCCGACCAGTTACTGGGCGAGGCCCGTGCACGCCTGCCGGACAACGATCTGGCCGTCAGCCTGTGCCAGGCCGAGCTCCATGTCCAGCGCGGCCAGAAGCAAGAGGCTCAGGACGTACTGCAGGACGCCTGCAAGCATCATGCCGATAACCCCGAGCTGCTACTGCGCCTGCACCAGTTGTTGCTGGACAACCAGGACTGGGGCGGTTTGATCGGCTTGCTGCCTGACCTGCGCAAGGGGCGCGTGGTGCCTGAAGCCGATTTGTCTGCCCTGGAGCAGCGCGCCTGGCAGGGCCGCCTGCAGTCGGCGACCCGGCTGGACGATCTGCAAAAAATCTGGAACACCATGCCTGCCAG
Source organism: uncultured Thiopseudomonas sp. (assembly GCA_964625365.1). Lineage (GTDB taxonomy): Bacteria > Pseudomonadota > Gammaproteobacteria > Pseudomonadales > Pseudomonadaceae > Thiopseudomonas. The sequence goes on from CAZVDA010000125.1 coordinate 6,442, forward strand.
CCTGCATCGCCATGCACGCACCGTTCTGGCTTACTGCAGCCAGCTGATTACCCTGGGGCATGCCGGTGAGGCCGAAGGGCTGTTGCGCCAGCAGCTGGCCCAGGAGGTCGATGTGCAGTTGTTGCAGGCCTACGCCCAGATTCCGCATGCCGATCCGGCTGCGGCGCTGGAGCGGGGCGAAGGCTGGCTGCGGCAGAAGGCGGATGACGCGCTGGCACTCTTTGCAGTGGGCCGTCTGGCGGTTCAGGCGCGGCAGTGGGGCAAGGCGCGGGATTATTACCAGGCCAGCCTGGAGCGCATGCCAACCCCGCAGGTGTATGCCGAACTGGCACGCCTGCTAAACCAGATGGGCGATTACAAGACCGGCGGCGAGCTGCTGGCTACCGGTATCCGCCTGCTGGAGCAGCAGAACGGTCAGGATAGTGCCTGAGTGTTCTAGTGTTGCCACCCCAAAAACCGCTCTCCGGAGCGGTTTTTTTATGGGCCGGATTGGGCGGGAACTCAGAGTCGGTGCATCAGCTCGCGCACGGCACCGGCATGCCGGCGGCTGACCGGCAGCGGGTCGGGCCATGCTTCCAGGTGCAGCCATTGCTGGCCGCCGGCTGCACGCTCCATGCGCTCGATGGCACTGCGGTTGACCAGTATGCTGCGGTGGATACGCACCAGCCGCTCGGAGAATTCGTTTTCCAGTG
>CAZVDA010000126.1:0-7124 GCA_964625365.1 uncultured Thiopseudomonas sp.
CGAACCCGAACCCGAACCCGAACCCGAACCCGAACCCGAACCCGAACCCGAACCCAGCGCGCCAGCGGAAGAAAAGAAAGGCTGGTTTGCCCGCCTGCGTCAAGGGCTGGCCAAAACCAGTGCCAGCTTTGGCGAGGGTGTAGCCACCCTGTTTCTGGGCCGCAAAACCATTGACGACGACCTGTTCGAAGAGCTAGAAACCCAGCTGTTGCTGGCCGATGTTGGCGTGGATGCCACCACGGAAATCGTTGAGCGGCTGACCCAGCGTGTTAAGCGTAAAGAGCTGGCCGACAGCGACGCCTTATTCCGTGCTCTGCAGGACGAACTGCAAGAACTACTGCAGCCGGTCGAGCAACCGCTGCAGCTGACGGGCGTGTCGCCGCAAGTGATTCTGGTGGTGGGCGTCAACGGTGCCGGCAAAACCACCACCATTGGCAAACTGGCTGCGCGCCTACAAAAAGAAGGCAAAAAAGTCATGCTGGCCGCTGGCGACACCTTCCGCGCCGCTGCCGTTGAACAGCTGCAGGTGTGGGGCGAGCGCAACCATATTCCGGTGATTGCCCAGCACACCGGCGCTGACTCGGCCTCGGTGATCTATGACGCGGTGGAAGCCGCCCGCGCCCGTGGCGTGGACGTACTGATTGCCGATACCGCCGGTCGCCTGCACAACAAAGACAACCTGATGGAAGAGCTGAAAAAAGTGCAGCGCGTGATGTCGCGGCTGGACGAATCAGCACCCCACGAAGTACTGCTGGTGCTGGACGCCGGCACCGGCCAGAACGCCATCAACCAAACCCGCCAGTTCAACGAAGCGGTCGCCATCACGGGTCTGGTGCTGACCAAGTTGGACGGCACCGCCAAGGGCGGCGTGATTTTTGCCCTAGCCCGTCAGTTCGGTATTCCGGTGCGCTTTATCGGCGTGGGTGAAGGCATTGATGACCTGCGCCCCTTTGCGGCTAAAGACTTTGTGCGTGCGCTGTTTGGCAGCAAGGACAGCTGATGATACGGTTTGACCGCGTTGCCAAACGCTATCCCAACGGCCATGTGGGCCTGCACGAGCTCAGCGTGCATGTGCGCCGTGGCGAGTTTTTGTTTGTCACCGGCCATTCGGGCGCGGGCAAAAGCACCATGATGCGCCTGCTGCTGGCCATGGAGCGCCCAACGGCGGGCCAGCTGTTGCTGGGTGGTCAGGACCTGGGCAAAATTCGCAACTCGCAGATTCCCTTTTTACGCCGCCAAATCGGTGTGGTATTTCAGAACCATCAGCTGTTATTCGACCGCAACGTCTTCGACAACGTGGCGTTGCCGCTGCACATCCTTGGGCTGTCGCCCGAGGACATCCGCCTGCGTGTCAGCCAGGCGCTGGAACGGGTCAGTCTGCGCGACAAGGCCCTGCAGTCGCCCAGCGACCTGTCCACCGGCCAGCAACAGCGGGTCGGCATTGCCCGCGCCATCGTGCACCAGCCCGCGCTGCTGCTGGCTGATGAGCCCACCGGCAACCTAGACCCCAAACTGGCCGCCGAGATCATGGCCGTGTTTGAAGACATCAACCGCATGGGCACCACCGTCATCATCGCCAGCCATGACTTGGCGCTGATTGCCCGCATGCGCCACCGCATGCTGACCCTGCAGCGTGGTCGCCTGATTGGCGACGGAGAGGCAAATTGATGCGCAGCCCCCTGACCCCAGAACAGCCCGGCACGCGCCTGGGTGCTGCCGACAAGCGCCAAAACGAAGCGCCGGCCCAGGACGGCCTCAGCGCCAGCGGCCAGCTCAATGCTTGGATTGCCAGCCACAAGGCCAGCTTTACCGACAGTGCACTGCGTATTGTACGCCAGCCCTTTGGCAGCTTTTTTACCTGTCTGGTGATTGCCGTGGCCCTGAGCCTGCCCATGGGTTTGAATCTGTTGCTGGGTAATCTCGATCGGCTGGGCGCATCGTGGCAGCAGGCCGCACGCATTTCAGTTTTTTTGCAGCTATCAACCAGCGCCCAGCAGGCGCAAAAATTGATGACTGACCTGCAGGCCCAAAGCGGCATCGCAACGGTTGAGTTGATCAGCCGCGAGCAGGCCCTGCAGGATTTTTCCAGTTTTTCTGGGCTGGGCCAGGTGCTGCAGGAGCTGCCGGAAAACCCCTTGCCCGCCAGCCTTCTGATCACACCGGCACAGGTCGATCCGGCCCAACTGCAGGAATTGGTGCACAGCCTAGAAAACATGCCACATGTGCAGCAGGTTCAGCTCGACCTGCAGTGGGTTGAGCGGCTGGCGGCCATGCTCAGACTGGGCGAACGCTTCATCTTTGCCCTGACCCTGGTGCTGATTGCCGCCCTGTTGCTGGTGGTGGGCAATACCATCCGCCTGCACATTGAAAACCGCCGTACCGAGATCGAAGTGATCAAGCTGGTCGGCGGCACCGATGGCTATGTGCGCCGACCATTTTTATATATGGGCGTGCTGTACGGTGTGGGCGGCGGCTGTCTGGCTTGGTTGCTGCTGATCGGCGGACTCAACTGGCTTAATGAATCCGTCATCGAACTGGCACAACTCTATGCCAGCGACTTCCACTTGGCCGGGGTGCCGCTGGACGATGGATTTTCGCTGCTGACTGGTGCAATATTGCTGGGTTACATTGGTGCATGGCTGGCGGTATCGCGTCATTTACGCGAGCTGCTACCACGCTAAATAGCCGGCACTTAGCCCATGATATATGTTGTTTAATTGAACTTATCCACAGAAATCCGGTCGTATTATTATGTTTCAAGACCACAGATTTGGGGGATTACCTGCATGACCACTACAACTGCCTTGCAACCTGTACAGCTGTTGAGCCCAGGCGCCAACCTGCAGGCTTATGTGCACTCGGTCAACAGCATTCCATTGCTGACCGTTGAGCAGGAGCGCGAGTTGGGTGAACGGCTCTATTATGAACAGGACGTTGATGCCGCCCGTCAGCTGGTGCTGTCGCATCTGCGTTTTGTAGTACACATCGCCCGCAGTTACTCGGGTTACGGGCTGGCCCAGGCTGACCTGATCCAAGAAGGCAACGTCGGCCTGATGAAGGCGGTCAAGCGCTACAACCCTGAAAAGGGCGTGCGCCTAGTGTCCTTTGCCGTGCACTGGATCAAGGCCGAAATTCACGAATTTGTGCTGCGCAACTGGCGCATCGTCAAGGTGGCCACCACCAAGGCCCAGCGCAAACTGTTCTTCAACCTGCGCAGCAAGAAAAAGGGTTTCAACTGGCTCAGCCACGACGAAGCCAGCGCTGTCGCCGACAGCTTGGGCGTTGAAGTGCGCGACGTGCACGAAATGGAAAGCCGCCTAACCGGCCACGACATGGCCTTTGACCCGCTGGATAGCGACGACGAAGATGCGAGCTACGCGCCGGCCCAGTACCTTGAAGACCGCAGCTATGACCCAGCGCTGCGCTACGAAGCTGAGCATACCGAGGAGCGTGAAAACGCTAGCCTGTATCAAGCGCTGGAGCAGCTGGACGTGCGCAGTCGCGATATTGTCCAGCAACGCTGGCTCAATGAAGACAAGGCCACTTTGCATGACTTGGCCGCTCAGTATGGTGTATCGGCTGAGCGCATCCGCCAGATTGAACAGGCGGCAATGAAAAAACTCAAGGGCTCAATTCTGGCGTAAGCCCATGAGCCCTGTGCAGCAGCCAACAAAAAAGCGACTTTCGAGTCGCTTTTTTGTTGGCTTGCCGTTATCAGCTGGCGCGGTTGAGCCTTTCAAACAAGCTAAACAGCAGCATGCCGGCCAGCATGGCGACAATAAAAATGCCGCCTTTGGCCAGCTGCCCTGCGCCGGGTAACACCAGTGCAGGGCCCGGGCAAATACCGGCCAAGCCCCAACCGATGCCAAACAGAGCGCTGCCGATGATCAAGCGGCGGTCGATCAGGGTTTTGCTGGGCAGCTGTAGCGCACCGCCCAGCAGTGAATGGCCACCGCGCACCAGCCAAGTAAAACCGGGCAGGCCGATGGCCACCGCGCCGCCCATTACCAGCGCCAGCGACGGGTCCCAGTGGCCGGCCAGATCGAGAAAGCCCTGTACCTTGGCTGGGTTGCTCATGCCAGAAATGATCAGGCCCAGACCAAACAACAGGCCTAGAAAAAAAGAAAGCAGACTGTGCATGGCAGACCTCAACCCAGCAAATGACGCATAACGAAAACCGTGGCAAAGCCCGTACTCATAAAGGATAGGGTTGCCACGAGTGAGCGCAGGGACAGGCGTGAAATGCCGCATACGCCATGGCCGCTGGTGCAGCCAGAGCCGTAACGGGCACCAAAACCCACCAGCAAACCCGCTGCAATCAACAGCGGCCAGTCGGCATCAATGTGGCTTTCCGGCAGCCTGGCCACCAAGCTGTACAGCAAAGGTGCCACCACTAAACCGGCAACAAAGGCCAGCCGCCACAGCCGTTCAGCGGCGGGCTGTGCGTTGAAAGCGCCGGCGAGAATACCGCTAATGCCGGCAATACGACCCAGCAGCCCAAGCAGCAAAATGGCCGACAGCCCAATCAGCAGGCCGCCGCCCAGCGCGGTATAGGGAGTAAAATTTGACCAATCGATTGTCATGGAAGCACATCACCCACAGTAAGCCAGACAGAACACCCCGCAGGGCCAGGGTGTCAATTATCGGCATTACGCAGTCAGTTATCAAATATATATTATGTTTGTGCTGATTGCGTTTCTGGGTTGTTGTGCCATGTTGTTGTGCTATCACCAACGGCAGCCATAACGGATGGCTGAGCGCGCTTCAGTCCGGCTCCGGCATGCGCCGCGCCACAATGCACAGCACAATCGCCATTGTGCCAAAACCGGCCAGCGCTACCGGCAGGGTAGCCAGCTGGGTCGGCATCAGATTAACCAGAAAGCTAAGCAGCCCGGCCAGCAAAAATTGCAGCATGCCCATCAGTGACGAGGCAATACCGGCAAATTGGCGGGCATAGCTCATGGTGATGGCGGTCTGGTTGCCGCTGGTCATGCCCAGCATCGACAGGCACAGGCCCAGCAGCAGGGCGTAGCTCCAGGCTTGCGCGGTCCCGGTTAGCACCAGCAGCCCCAGCAACAGCGCCGCGCCGACAAAGCCGGTGAGCCCCAGATAGAGCACCTGCAACGGCGTGTAAAAGCGCAGCAGGCGCAGGTTGATTTGGCCGGTCAGGATCATGCCGCTGGCGCTGGCCCCAAAAATCAGGCTGTACTGGCCGGGCGTGAGCCCAAACTGTTCGATAAACACAAAGGGCGAGGAGCTGACGTAGGTAAACAGCCCCGCCACCATAAAGCCGGACGCCAGCGTATACAGCAAAAAACGTGGATGCCCTAGCAGTTTGAGGTAGTTGCGCACAATGCTGTGCACCGAAATCGGCAGGCGTTTTTCTGGGGGTAGGGTTTCCGGCAGCATGCGCAGACTGGCCAGCCCAGCCAAACTACCGGCTGCCACCAACACCCAGAAAATCATCTGCCAAGGGCCGACCAGCAGCACGGCACTGCCAATGATGGGCGCGGTAATCGGGGCCAGCATCATCACCTGCATCAGCATGGAAAAGGCACGGGCAGCGGTGTCCACATCACAGGTATCGGCAATGATGGCGCGGGGCGTCACCAAGCCGGCAGCCGCGCCCAGCGCCTGAATAAAGCGCGCCACCAGCAACAGCTCAACACTCTGCGCCAGTGCCGCCAGCGCCGACCCCAGAGTAAACAACAGCACGCCAATCAGCAGTGGCCGACGGCGACCGTAATGGTCCAGTAGCGGGCCGTAAAAGCCTTGACCCACCGCCAGACCGATCAAAAACACCGTCAGGGTTTGCTGCACTTGGCCAGCATCAATGGCCAAACTGACGCCAATGGCAGGAAATGCTGGCAGATACATGTCGATGGCGGCGGCCACCAGCGCATTGAGCGCGGCCAACAGGATAATCAGCCGGATGCCCAGACTGACAGAGGAAGAAGTCATGGAAATAACCGTAGAGAATTGAGCGTGGATTATACAGCGAGGTGGGCAGCGGCGCTTGATCAAAAGCGCTTTTATTTCTTAAGCCATTGGTATTTTATGGCTGTCGGCGCTAGGATTTTCGGCGTTGAGCCAGCCGGTGACATCCGTGCTGTACATACTTTACTGATCATGGGGAACACACATGCAAGCAAAACCTATAGTGGCAACTGTACTGGGTCTGGTGCTGGCTACACCGCTGATGGCCAGCCAAGCGACGCCACAGGTTGCTGCGCCTTACCAAAAAAGTTTTGGCATGGCTTGGGACAAGGTGAATGAAGGCGAGCTGCCGGTTTACGAGTGCATTCATGTCGCCGACATCGCTGCCCGCGAAGCCGGCCAAGCGGCTGCCCTAGCCGATGCCCGACAGGCGTACAAACTGTGCTACGTCGATGCCGCAGTGCGCTACTCGGATGCCTTCTTTCTGCGCAACGGCAATGCTGAGGTGGTCGAAAATGGCAAACCGCGTGGCTGCACCATGTACGAACGCTACCTACGCGGCCACGTCGCCTCCCTAGAAGCACGCCTCGATGTACTGGGCTTTAACGCTGCCGAGCTCAACCGCGACATTACCAACCAGTTGGGCGCAGTGCCCGCCAGCTGCGGTATTAGCCTGTAATACATGGGCCCATCACTCTGCGACGGGCACTATCCTGCTATGCGCGGCACTCGTGGACCCTGCGACTGCGCGCAGGGTGACGGGACGGCAGGTCCGGCTTTTGTTAGTCACCATCAGTGTGTGCAACCCGGAAAACTCAAGCCTGGATAAAGGTCGGCCAGAGGCTAGAATCTGGCGTGCATCCTCAAGGTTGGCGGCCTGTTTGGCGGCAATACGGGCTGTTTCAGCCTGGTAGATTTCAAGCTCCATAGGTGTGCTCCCATTTGTACTCTTCAATTTCACGCCATGTTCGTTGTAGAAACTTATCCCAGTCCAGGCGGTTGGCTAGCCACAGCGGCTGGCCAACTTCGGTCACGCTGGAGCGCATGGCCAGATTGGCGCGGCGCAGGTCGATCAGGTCAATGGCGGTTTCTTCTGCACCTATTGCGCTTGCCAAAGCGCGACGCAGGGTTTCTGTTTGACCCAACAGCGCCCATTCATCCACGCCGTCGCGCCACATCAGGGCGAT
>CAZVDA010000127.1:0-7092 GCA_964625365.1 uncultured Thiopseudomonas sp.
GTCTTGGCTTTAACCGCCTCGAATCCGACACGGCTAACCTTGAGTTTGCTCATTTGCCTTTTCCCTCAAGCTGCGTTTTCTTGGCAGATTCCAGTTGCGCGTTGGTGGCAGAACTTTAGTCAAGTAAAGGCGGAGTGGCAAATAAAGCTGCCGGTTTTTTTTTGCTGTTGCGCAGCGGGCAAGGTGCTGTGTACTGCCTGGACCGCAGCGCGGACAGCGTACCGCCATGGTTATGTTTGATTCTTTGAGTGAACAGGCTGGGTGGCCTGCTTGAAGTTGGCATGCTATCTTTGCTGCGATTCAATTATTACGGCTTATTGGCCTGAATCGTTCGATAGTTGATTGTGGAGGGTGAAAGCATGGCAAAGCACTTGATGACGGCCAATGAAGCTAAAACACGATTTGGCGAGGCGCTGCTGATGTCCCAGCGCGAGCCCGTCCACATCACCAAACACGGCAAGTCGGTAGCTGTGCTGCTGGCTACCGAGGACTTTGTGGCTACGGAAGAACTGAAACTGGAGCTGCTGAAGCTAAGAGCCGAGCAGGCCCGGCAGGAGATTGCTGCCGGCGAGACAGTGGATGGCAAGGCGTTTTTTGATGAACTGCTGCAGGGAGGAGATGACTGATGGGGCTGGGCTTTCGATTAACCCGCAGCGCACAACAGGATTTAACCGCTATTCGCCAGTACAGCGAACAGGCATGGGGGCTGGAACAGACTAAAAAATACCTGCGAGGGATGCGTGAAACCATAGAGCTGCTGGCCGATTTTCCGGGACAAGGCACCGTCAGGCAAGATGTTGGAGAGGGGGCGCTAAGCTTTCCCTATGGCAGCCACTGGCTGTTCTACCGAATAGAAAAGGAGCAATTGGTGGTGTTTGCCGTGCTGCATCAGCGGATGGTACCTATGGAGCATCTGGCAGAGCGTTAGGCTGTCTACAAAAAAATCTGTATACCCTTTTTTGTAGACGCTCAAAAACGATCAGGCATAAAAAATCCAACCACCGTTAAGTGATTGGATTTTTAGGTTTATATGGTCGGGACGGAGTGATTTGAACACTCGACCCCTTGCACCCCATGCAAGTGCGCTACCAAGCTGCGCTACGCCCCGACAGGCGGTTCCCGTTGGTGGAATCAGGAACGGGGCGCATTATAGGCAAGTCTTGCTAAAAAGGGAAGCCTTTGCATTTTACTTCTGCATCCAGCGGCCATTGACCAGAATATAGTGACCGGTGGGTGTTTTTTCGATGGCTTTCTTACCGGCCATGGTCTCCACATCCGACAGTTGCAGGTTGTTGTCGCGGGACAGCCGCTGGTATTCCGCCTTGCGGGCGGCGTTGATCAGGCTGGCAATTTCTGCCGCATTGCCCTGGCCGCTCACCACACCCAGATAACCGTTGGGCTGTTCGCCCAGCAGACCGGCAGACTTGGCCTGCGGCAAGCTGTTCATGGCTCCGTTGAGGTCCAGCGCCCAGGCCGGCGTGGCAATCAGGGTCGCCGCCAGGGCAGCGGTGGCACATACAGTACGCAAAAACATGACAGATACTCCTTAAAACAGGCCGCTGGATTCGTCGAACAGGTTATCCAGGGCCTTGTCGACCTTGATATAGATCTCGTGCTCGATCTTGACGTTAAGGTTGATATTGATGGGTTCGCTGGGCATGGCCACCTGCACGGTGGGCGTACAGGCTGCCAGCAGCAGGCCGGCCAGCGCGCCGGCCACAAGTTTGTAAACGGTCATGACGGGTTCCTTATCGGTTTTGCAGTCGCTTGCGTATCCGCTCCTGAATGGTTTCGCTGACATGATTGCCCAGCTGGATGCTGGCCAGCAAGGCAGGCAGGTCTTCTTCCAGGTTCAGATTCAGGTGAATGGGCCGGCCTTTCTCAACCGCCGGATTTTCGCCTTCCAGCTGGATATTGAACAGCAGTTTACCGGATGGTTCGTAATCCAGCCCGCTGTTGAGCACTTTAAAGTGGAAATCGTCCAGCGCATCAGCCACCAGCTGCATGCCGGGATTGGCCTTGCCCAGCGCCCGAATCTGCTCGGACTGAAACCTGAGCTGCCCCGGTTCGCGTGCCTGCAGGCGGCCTGCCTCAACAAATACGCCCTGCGGCGTCACCAGCAAGGGAATGCTGCCATCAATCACCGCATGGCCTTGCAGGCCTTCTGCCGGATAGAGAATCAGGGCTTCCTGCAGCTGGATGGCCTCCAGTTGCACCTGCAGCCGGCTTTCTCCACCCAGTTTCAGACGGCTGGCCGGAAGGCTAAAGCGCCCGCCCAGCACCTGTCCTTCCAGACTGTTCCAGTTCAGCGTACCCTGTTCCAGCCGCTCCAGATGGCCGCTATAGCTCGCTTGCTGCAGGGTCAACTGGCTGAGCGGCACGCCGGGGTTCAGCTCGCCAACCACCAGTTTCGGAATGTCGACACGCAACTGCACGGCATTATCCAGCCGGAACAGCGCGGTAAAGTCGAGTTTGGCCAGCTCGCTGCGGTTGACGATGCCGCCCAGCCCACTGGCATTGATCTGCCCGCCAAGCTGCATGGGGCCGCTGGCCGGCACCACCACCCTCGCCTTGCCGCCCAGCCGGCCATTGCTGAACTCGATCAGTTCCGGCCAGTCAACCAGGGTTTTCTGCAGCGGGTTACTGGCACGGAAAAACACATCCTGCAACTGGATATCGCCGCTCAGACTGCCGGCCTGCCACTGCCACTGGCTGTCGGCCCGCACGCCTTCCTGGCCGGCCACGGCAGCGGTAGCCTGCATCTGCTGTAGCCCGCCCTCCAGCGTACCGGCCAGCGTCCAGCCTTGCGGATGCAGCAGAGGCTGCTGCAACTGGCCAACACTGGCGCTGTAACGGCCCTGCACCTGTACCGCATCCGGCTGATCCAGCAGCAGGTTCAGCGTCAATTCGGGCAACTGCAGCGCCAGTTGTTGTGCACGGATATCCTCTGCCAGCTGTGCACGGGCTGCCTGCAGGCTGCCCGGTTGCTCCAGCTGCAGCCCGATGCGCTGCGCATCCGCCCGGGCGGAAAACTGTAGGCGGGCCTGCAGCTGCTCAAGGCTCAGCCCGTCCAGCTGCAGACGCGGCAGCTCCAGATACAAACGCGCCTGTTGCAGGCTGGTATGCCAGTCCGGCTGGTTATACAGCGCCAAAATACCCGATAACTGCAGCTGCGACTGCCCCAGACTATGCACATCCAGCGTAAGCACCTGCAGCGCGTCCGGTGCCAGACTGGCATCCGCATGCGTCAGCGTGCGCACCCGCAGGCTGTCGGGCTGAAGCTCGACCGGTATGCCGTCCAGCAGGCCCGACGCCAGTTGCGTGATGTCCAGATCCAGCTGCACATGCCCGGGTTGCCATAACGGACGATCACCTGCAGCCCTGATCACCAGGCTGCCGGCGGCACTGGCAATTCCTTTGACCTGTACTTCAAGACGATCAATTTCTATGGCCTGTGGCAACCAGGGGGCAAGCCGGGTCCAGTCAAGGGCGTCATCCTGCCCGCCGGTACCTGCCTCTGGCAGCTGTGCCCGCACCAGTAGCCGGTCAATATGCAGCTGTTGCAGGGGCTGGCGCTGCCAGCTCCAGTCCAGCCGTACGCCTTCCAGCTCCAGGTAACCTGACTCGTAATCCAGCTGTAGCCCGGGCAGTTCCACGGCATGCCAGCTCCAGCGGAGCGGCTGCCATTGCAGCATCACACCCTGCTGATGCAAAAAGGCCGGCAACCAAAGCGGCAGCCAGAGCAGCGCCAGCACCGGCAACAAAAGCAACAGCAGGGCCAGCCGCAGCAGGCGGCCTGCCCGGCCGTATCCTGGCGAGTTCGTGTTTCTGCCCATGTGTGCCCCCTGTACAACCTGCCCGCTTCGCCTTCATCTTACCCGCCTGCCAGCAGGGTCTACAAAAAAACCATCAATACAGGTACTCTTGCACACTTTGCGGGCCCGCAGGCCCGGGCAAACCGGTACACTTTGGTAAGGAGCGGACATGTACAGCGAATCGGTGGTTTATGGCTGCATTCGTGACTGGCCCATACAGGACTACGACCAGCAGCAGGCGCGTGCCCTGCACAACCGTCAGGTGCTGGAATGCCTGCCTGCGGCTGAAACCTGGTCGGTACTGGCGCGCGACATGTTCTCCTGCCGCCAGCCGCACGACCAGCTTACGCCGACCAGCCAGGTGATCCACTTTGCCGCCAGTTACCGCTCCATCGAGTATGAATGGGATACCTGGGTGCGCCAGTTTGAAGCCCTGCTCAAGCGTCTGTACTGGTCTACTGCCGTAGTGCACCTGGAGGCTGAAAGCCACGGCTCGCATCGTTTCAGCTGGCAGTCCGAATCCTTCGAGCTACTCACCCTGGAAGAACAGCTGCGCATGCGCTGCACCTGGGAGCGCGAAAGCGGCCTGAGCCTCTGAATCACCAAAAGAAAAGGGCATTACCGAGGTAATGCCCTTTTTGTTGCCTGTAGCACGGTCAGCGCAGGGTTTCTGGCTGGCCTGCAGCCTTGCGCAGTTTGACCCAGTCGTCATGGCCGATAGCCGCCTGATCGCCGTCCAGCGAGTGCAGGATTTCAAAGTAGTCCTGCTTGGACGGATGCTTGATCACCGTAGCGCGGTCATTGACCCGTACAACATAGACTTTCTGCACGTTCTGGTGATCAAACCCGCGCCACTGTGCCGGCCCCTTGAGCAGGCTGTAGCGGTGGTTTTCCAGCGCGGCAATCAATGGCTGGGTTGCCAGGCTGCCACTGCGGTTGACCGCATCGGCCCACTGGTGAATGACGGTATAGGCAGAAGCCGCAGCACTGGGCGGAAACAGGCCGTATTCCTTGTTGAAGTTTTCCACAAACTCCATGCCGATCTTGGAGTTTTCCAGCTCGGGCACACGCCAGAACCAGTGTTCGGCACCGATCACGCCCACCATGATGCCGGGGCCGGTCTGCTCGATGACGGACTGGGTCAGGTTGGGAGCCACCACCTGCATCTTGCGGCTCAGCCCCATGCTGTCGGCAATCTGCATGGCGCGTACCAGATCGTGGCCGTACAGTACCAGCACCAGAATATCGGCATCGCTGGCCTGGGCCTGCTTAAGCGCACCGCTGTAGTCAGACTGCTTGGCAGTCGGGAACGGAATGGTTACGCCGGGATGCTGTCCGGTGTTTTGTGTGCTGGTGTTGAGGCGCAGAGAGGCTTCGGAGGTATGCCCCCAGCTGTAGTCGGCCGTGATGTAAAAGTATTTCTTGCCGGCAAAATGCTGGGTCAGGTACTGGCCCAGGGCACGGCCGGTCATGGTCGCACTGGTACTTTCGCGGAAGATGTGGCGATGGCCCTTTTCGGTCGTGACATCATTGGAGTAGCCAATGGTGGCAAAGTACAGACGGTCGTGCTGTTTGGCCTGCTCGCCGGCAGCCACCGCCTCGGCGCTGGATACGCTGCCAAACAGCATAACGGCACCTTCGGCCACCATGCTGTCAACGTTGCGGCGGGCCTTTTCAGGACGTGCCGCGCTGTCGCGGTCAATCAGCTTCAGCGGACGGCCCAGTACGCCGCCCTTGGAGTTGATTTCCTTGACGGCTTGCAGGGATGCACGCATCTGGGCAAGGCCTTCTTCCCGGTAATGGCCGGAACGCGGGTAACTCAATCCAATCGTGATGGGCTCTGCAGGGTCTGCTGCATGTGCGGGCGGCAGGACGGAGAAGGTCCAGAATGCCAGGGCAATCAGTAAGCGAGTCAAGGGAATCTCCTTATCAACATTGTTATTGTGCGCCCGGATTTCCTTTGCCGGCCTGGCTTTCTGAACGCTGCAGAAAGTGTGGGCCCGGTCCCCGGTTGCGTGTTTGTACGGCATTCTGCTGGGCATTGACGGATAACACAATAGCCATATCCGGTGTGCAACCACAGTAATTTTTTACGCCGGCAACGCACTCCGGGCAACCGGGCTGGTTTGACCAGTACCCCCGAATACGTGTCCGTTTTTTTGTTGTCATTCTTGCCAAATGTGCAGCCTTTGGCAAAACCTTGTAAGTCGCCATTAGTCGATAGATGACATTTCATTGGCGTCAGTCAATAGATCATCCGCCTCGCCAGCCAGATATGCTGCCTGACCGGCATACGGCAACACTAGCCCGGTTTGCGAGCCAGAATCACCGCACGACGCGGGGCCGGCAAACCTTCCACGGTGCGGCTGCTGTCTTGCGGGTCAAGAAAGTCCGGCAGCGACTGCCACTGCATCCAGTCAGTGGTGCGCTGCTCGTCCACGCTGGTGGTGCTTTCGTCCACACAGCGCACATCACGGAAGCCGGCACGGCGCAGCCACAGCATCAGCGCCGGCACCGAGGGCAAAAACCACACGTTGCGCATCTGGGCATAGCGGTCTTCCGGCACCAGCACCTGCTGCACATCGCCCTCTACCACCAGGGTTTCCAGCACCAGCTCGCCGCCGGGCAGCAGGCAGTCTTTCAGGGCCAGCAGGTGGTCAATCGGCGATTTGCGGTGATAGAGCACGCCCATGGAGAACACTGTATCAAAGCCTTCCAGCGCGGGCGGCAGCTCTTCCAGTGCGAAGGGCAGATGCCAGACCGGCGCATGCGGCAAGAACTTTTTGATTACATTAAACTGGCAAAAAAACAGCCAGTTGGGGTCCACGCCGACCACGGTTTTAGCCCCGGCACCCAGCATGCGCCACATGTAGTAGCCGTTGCCGCAGCCAACATCAAGGATGCGTTTGCCCTGTAAATCCAGATGTGGCACCACCCTCTCCCACTTCCAGTCGGAACGCCACTCGGTATCCACATGCACGCCAAACAGGTGAAACGGCCCCTTGCGCCAGGGATGCAGGCCGCGCAGGGCATCGGTCAGTTGCTGGCGCTGCCCGTCGCTACAGGTACCGTCCAGTTGTACCGCATTCTGCAAGTCGTGTTGTTCCAGCGGCAGCGGCGGCATGGCCTGTACCGCGTTCATCCAGCGCGGCAGGTCACCATGGCCGGTATCAAAGCGCTGATTGAACTGGTCCTGTACCGTGCGCGCCCAGTCTTTAAGCGGTGTGCGGTCCAGATGGCGGGCAAAGGAAGTAAAGTTGATCATGGCAAAGCAATC
>CAZVDA010000128.1:0-7056 GCA_964625365.1 uncultured Thiopseudomonas sp.
CTGGTATTTGGCCGCGAGCACGCCGGTCTGACCAACGACGAACTGCACCAGTGCCAGTATCATGTGCACATTCCGTCGGACGAGGCGTTCAGCTCGCTCAATCTGGCCGCTGCCGTACAGGTGCTGACCTATGAGGTACGCATGGCCTGGCTGGCTGCCAGCGAACAGCCGCTATGCATGGAGAGTGTCGAACGCACCGGCCAGCTGGGCAGTGCACCGGCGACCCACGATGCCATGGAATTGTTTTACGACCACCTGCAGCGTACCCTGATTGACATCGAATTTCTTGACCCTGAAAAGCCCCGCCACCTGATGACCCGCTTGCGCCGCCTGTTTGGGCGCAACCAGATGAGCCGTTCCGAGGTCAATATCCTGCGCGGCATCCTTACCGAAACCCAGAAGGCCGCACGGGGCGAGCTGCAACAGAGGAGAAACGGCCATGATCAGCCGCATGCGTGAAGACATCCACAGCATCTTTCACCGCGATCCCGCGGCGCGCAACACCTTTGAGGTGCTGACCTGCTATCCGGGGCTGCACGCCATCTGGCTGCACCGCGTGGCGCATGGCCTGTGGCGGCGCAACTGGAAACTGCTGGCCCGTCTGGTATCGCACATCGGCCGCTGGCTGACTGGTATCGAGATTCATCCAGGTGCCAAAATTGGCCGCCGCTTTTTTATTGATCACGGCATGGGCGTGGTGATTGGTGAAACCGCCGAGATTGGCGACGATGTCACCCTTTATCACGGTGTGACCCTGGGCGGCACCACCTGGAATAAGGGCAAGCGCCACCCGACGCTGGAAGATGGCGTGGTGGTGGGTGCCGGCGCCAAGGTGCTGGGGCCCTTTACCGTGGGAGCCGGTGCCAAGATCGGCTCCAACGCGGTAGTCACCAAGGCCGTGCCTGCCGGCGCTACAGTGGTGGGCATTCCCGGGCGCATTATCGAAGCCAAACAAGACCAGTCACCCGATCAGGCAGACTTTGACGCCTATGGTGTCAGCGGCGACATGCCTGATCCGGTGGCCCGCTCGATTGGTGCCATCCTTGCGCACCTGAAGTCGATGGAAGGACGTATGGACGGCATGTGTGGCGCCCTGCACGAGCTGGGCAGCAGCTATTGTGCCGGCGAGCTGCCCGAGGTGCCGGAAAACGCGCTGGACGAATCTTCGGCCGGCGAGCTTCAGCGGCCTTCCGGTAATTCCGAGTAAAGCCGGAGGATATATTCTTGACTGATTTGGTCGGGAATTGCATAATGTACGCCAGTGAACTCAAGACTGTGGTGTAAGCAATGCGATTGACGACCAAGGGCCGTTATGCCGTGACCGCGATGCTGGATCTGGCACTCAATGCCAGGCAGGCGCCGGTATCACTGGCTGATATTTCCGAGCGCCAGGGCATTTCGCTGTCTTATCTCGAACAGCTGTTTGCCAAGCTGCGCCGTAACGACCTGGTATCCAGCGTGCGCGGACCAGGTGGCGGTTACCAGCTGGCCCGTGCGGCAGCCGAGATCCAGATTGTGCAGGTGATTGATGCGGTGGACGAGTCGGTTGATGCTACCCGCTGCCAAGGCAAGGGGGACTGCCAGGGTGGCGAAACCTGTCTGACCCATTACCTGTGGTGTGAACTGAGTGAACAAATTCATGACTTTTTGAGTGGCATTAGTCTTGCCACCCTGGTGGAGCGGGCAGAGATCCGCGATATTGCCCGGCGACAGCAGGCGCGTACGCCCTGCAGCGCCATCCTGACCAGTGTCCAGGTTTGACCGGGCGCAGCCTGAAAGATTTGAGGAGAAACAAATGAAATTACCCGTTTACCTGGACTATTCCGCAACCACACCGGTTGATCCGCGTGTAGCGCAAAAAATGATCGAATGCCTGACCATGGAAGGCAATTTTGGCAACCCGGCATCACGCTCCCATGTGTATGGCTGGCGTGCCGAGGAAGCGTGTGAAAACGCCCGTCAGCAGGTCGCCGACTTGATCAATGCCGATCCGCGTGAAATCGTCTGGACCTCCGGTGCCACCGAATCCGATAACCTGGCGATCAAGGGCGTGGCCCACTTTTACGGTACCAAGGGCAAGCACCTGATCACCTCAAAAATTGAACACAAAGCGGTGCTGGATACCATGCGCCAGCTTGAGCGTGAAGGCTTTGAGGTCACCTATCTGGACCCGAGTGAAGAAGGCATTATCACTCCCGAGCAGGTAAAGGACGCATTGCGTGAAGACACTATTCTGGTCTCCGTCATGCATGTGAACAATGAAATCGGCACGGTCAACGACATTGCCGCCATTGGCGAAATCACCCGTGCCAACAAGGTGCTGTTCCATGTGGATGCGGCCCAGTCCGCCGGCAAGACCGAAATCGACGTGGAAGCCATGAAGGTCGACCTGATTTCCTTCTCCGGCCACAAGGTATATGGCCCTAAAGGTATCGGTGCGCTCTATGTGCGCCGCAAGCCCCGTGTGCGTCTGGAAGCCCAGATGCACGGTGGTGGCCATGAGCGCGGCATGCGTTCCGGCACTCTGGCCACCCACCAGATTGTCGGCATGGGTGAAGCCTTTGCCATCGCCAGACAGGATATGGTCAAGGATCGCGAGCATGTAGCCAAATTGAGCGAGCGCTTCTACAGCCAGCTGGCCGATATGGAAGAGGTGTACCTGAACGGCAGCAAGACCCAGCGCATGCCACACTTCCTCAACCTGAGCTTCAACTTTGTCGAGGGCGAGTCGCTGATGATGTCGCTCAAGGACCTGGCGGTTTCCTCCGGCTCGGCCTGTACCTCGGCCTCGCTGGAGCCGTCCTACGTATTGCGTGCCCTGGGCCGCAATGACGAACTGGCACACAGCTCCATCCGTTTCACCTTTGGCCGCTTCACCACCGAAGAAGAGGTTGACCTGGCAGCCGCCCAGGTGCGCGAGGCCGTCGGCAAACTACGCGCCCTGTCTCCGCTGTGGGACATGTACAAAGACGGTGTCGACCTGAGCAAGGTCGAGTGGCAGGCCCATTAACAGGAGTATCCGATCATGGCTTACAGTGACAAAGTAATCGACCACTACGAAAACCCGCGCAACGTCGGCAAGCTGGATGCCGACGCGCAAAACGTCGGTACCGGCATGGTGGGTGCGCCCGCCTGTGGTGACGTGATGCGCCTGCAGATTGAAGTGGACGACAATGGCGTGATCAAGGACGCCAAGTTCAAGACCTACGGCTGCGGCTCGGCGATTGCCTCCAGCTCGCTGGCCACCGAGTGGATGAAGGGCAAGACCCTGGACGAAGCCGAGCAGATCAAGAACACCGCCATTGCCGAAGAGCTGGCGCTGCCGCCGGTGAAAATCCACTGCTCGGTATTGGCCGAAGACGCGATCAAGGCCGCCGTGCGCGACTACAAAGAAAAGCAGGGCAAGCAGTAATTATCGAGGTTTTCAATGGCTATTAGCTTGACAACGGCTGCCGCCGACCATGTACGCCGCTCGCTGGACAAGCGCGGCAAGGGCGAGGGCGTGCGGCTGGGCGTAAAAACCACCGGCTGCTCCGGCCTGGGCTATGTGCTGGAGTACGTGGACGAGTTAAGGGACAGCGACAAGGTATTTGAAAGCCACGGCCTCAAGGTGGTGGTGGACGAAGACAGCCTGGATTTCCTGGACGGCACCGAGCTGGATTTTGTGCGTGAAGGCATCAACGAAGGCTTCAAGTTCAACAACCCCAACGTGCGTGGCGAATGCGGCTGCGGTGAGAGCTTCAGTGTCTGAGCCCAACCACTTTGAGCTGTTCGGCCTGACGCCTGTGTTCGGGCTGGATGTGGCCGAGCTGGACCGGCGTTACCTGGATGCGGTGCGCGAGGTGCATCCCGACCGCTTTGCTGCGGCCGGCGAGCAGGAGCAGCGCGCCGCCGTGCAGCGTGCTGCCGCCCTCAACGATGCTTACCAGGTGCTCAAGTCCGCCACCCGTCGCGCCCTGTACCTGCTCAATTTGCAGGCACCGCTGGACGAAGAAGCTACGGTACAGGACCCCGAGTTCCTGTTTCAGCAGATGGAATGGCGTGAAGAGCTGGAGGAGCTGGGCGACAGCGCCGACTTTGCCGCCATTGGCCGGTTTCGCCAGCAGCTGCTGCAGGTGCTGGCCGATGTGGGCCAGGCGTTTGCAGCCTGCTGGCAGCAGGACGCTCAGCGCAGCCAGGCCGAGCGTCTGGTGCGCCGCATGCAGTTTCTGGACAAGCTGCTGCGTGAAGTGCGCGAACTGGAAGAGCGTCTGGACGATTAATTCCGTGCCTGCTGGGCAGGCACCCCGGAAAAGCGAAGAATATTATGGCCCTGGTGCAGATTGTTGAACCCGACCGCCAGCCTGAACCCGGTCAGGCCCGCCTTGCCGTGGGTATTGACCTGGGCACCACCAACTCGCTGATTGCGACCATGCAGGATGGCCAGCCGCTGCCGCTGGCCGACGAACAGGGCCGTTATGCACTGGCGTCTGCGGTACGCTACCAGCAGTGCGGCGGCGTCAGTGTGGGGCGTGATGCCAAACAGTGCGCCAGTTGCGACCCCTTCAACTGCATCCTGTCGGTCAAGCGCCTGATTGGCCGTGGCGTCGATGATGTGCGCCAGCTGGGCCAGCAGATGCCGTACCGCTTCAGCGCCGGCGACTCGCAGATGCCGCTGATCGAAACCGTACAGGGTGCGAAAAGCCCGGTTGAAGTCTCTGCCGAAATCCTCAAAGTGCTGCGCCAGCGTGGCGAACAGGCACTGGGCGGTGACCTGTTTGGTGCGGTGATTACCGTACCGGCCTACTTTGACGATGCCCAGCGCCAGGCCACCAAGGACGCCGCCAAACTGGCCGGCATCAAGGTTTTGCGCCTGCTCAACGAACCCACCGCCGCTGCCGTGGCCTATGGTCTTGACCGTCAGGCCGAAGGCGTGATTGTGGTTTACGACCTGGGCGGCGGCACCTTTGACGTATCCATTTTGCGGCTGACCCGTGGCGTATTTGAAGTACTCGCCACCGGCGGCGACAGTGCGCTGGGCGGTGACGATCTGGATCATGCACTGGCCGACTGGATTATAGAGCAGTCGGCAGCCGGCACCGATCTGCCGCCCGCCGAACAGCGCAAGCTGCTGCGCATGGCCTGCGACCTTAAGGAGGCGCTGAGCCAGCAGGACAGCGTCGAAGCCCGCTATGGCGACTGGAGTGGCGAGCTGACCCGCGCCACCTTTGAAACGCTGATCGAACCACTGGTGGCCCGCAGCCTGCGCGCCTGCCGCCGCGCTGTACGCGATGCCGGTATTGAAACCGAAGACATCAAGGCGGTGGTGATGGTGGGCGGCTCTACCCGCGTGCCGCTGGTGCGTGAACAGGTGGCAGCCCAGTTTGCCTGCCAGCCGCTGACCGACATCGACCCCGACAAGGTGGTGGCGCTGGGCGCCGCCATCCAGGCTGATATTCTGGCCGGTAACCGCAGCGGCAACAACGACTTGCTGCTGCTGGACGTCAACCCGCTGTCGCTGGGGCTGGAAACCATGGGCGAGCTGGTGGAAAAAATCATCCCCCGCAACACCACCATTCCGGTGTCGCGCACCCAGGATTTCACTACCGCCCGCGACGGCCAGACCGCCATGGCGCTGCATGTAGTGCAGGGCGAGCGCGAGCTGGTGCGTGACTGCCGCTCGCTGGCCCGTTTCGAGCTGCGCGGCATTCCGCCGATGGTGGCCGGTGCCGCCAAAATCCGTGTCACTTTCCAGGTGGATGCCGACGGCCTGCTTAGTGTTAGCGCCAAAGAAACCCGCTCCGGCGTGGAAGCCCATGTCGAGGTCAAGCCGTCTTATGGTTTGAGCGACGAGTCGGTCAGCCGAATGCTGCAAGACTCGCTGGCCCACGCCGAGGATGACCGCAAGGCCCGTGGCCTGCGCGAACAGCAGGTCAATGCCGAACGCATGCTGGAAACCGTGCGCATTGCGCTGGACGCCGATGGCGACCTGCTGAATGCCGACGAGCGTGCAGCGGTTGACGAACAGCTGGAGTTGCTGGCGCAGGCCGCTGCCGGTGATGACCAGGGGGCCATTGCCCGCCAGATCCAGAAGGTCAACCAGGCCACCCACGAATTTGCCTCAAGACGCATGGATGCTACCGTGCGACGAGCCTTTGCCGGCCGCCAGCTGGAAGAAATTTAGGAGCAGACCATGCCACAGATTGTATTTTTACCCCATGCCGAACTGTGCCCCGAAGGCGCGGTGGTCGAGGCCAAAACCGGCGAAAGCATCCTCGATGCGGCGCTGCGCAGCGGCATCGACATCGAGCACGCCTGCGAGATGTCCTGTGCCTGTACCACCTGCCATGTGATCGTGCGCGAAGGCTTTGATTCGCTGGAAGAATCCGACGAGCTGGAAGACGATATGCTGGACAAGGCCTGGGGCCTGGAACACGAGTCCCGGCTGGCCTGCCAGGCAATGGTCAGTGGTGACGACCTGACCGTCGAGATTCCCAAATACACCATTAACCAGGTGTCCGAGCGCCAGTAGGAGGCAGCCATGAAATGGATTGATGTACTGGATATCGCCATCGAACTGGCAGAAAAACACCCTGATGTGGACCCGCGCTACATCAACTTCGTCAACTTGCACCGTTTTGTTACTGAACTGGACGGTTTTGACGATGACCCCAACCGCAGCGGCGAAAAGGTGCTGGAGGCCATTCAGGCCGCCTGGATCGAAGAGCTCGACTGAGCCAGATTCGCGCCAGCGCCTGCTGGTGTCACGCCCGGCATGACCGGCAAATTTCCCCGCTACAAGGCATCCGGCCGGCAGCCCGGCCCGGATGCTGGCACCTTGATCGCTACGCTTTTGCCAGAAAAGCACGTATAATCCCCCGCCTTGTATCCCGCCGTTTTCCGGCTTTGTCCGGTTGATGGCAACCTTTTGATTCTCAACCAAAGACTGGAGTTATCCATGGCCGTACAACGCACCTTTTCCATCATCAAGCCCGACGCCGTTGCCAAAAACGTAATCGGTGAAATCACCACCCGTTTCGAAAAAGCCGGCCTGCGCGTTGTTGCGTCCAAAATGGT
>CAZVDA010000129.1:0-7036 GCA_964625365.1 uncultured Thiopseudomonas sp.
GGCGGTCCGGAAACCCTGATGATCGGTAAGGTGCTGTGGCAGGAGTTCTTCAACAACCGCGACTGGCCGGTGGCCTCAGCGTTGGCGGTGATAATGCTGCTGATCCTGATTATCCCGATTGTGCTGTTTAACCGTGCGCAAGCCAAAGAAATGGAGGGTTAAGCAATGGAGTTTATTAAGAAATACAGCTTCTCCCGCTTTATGCTGGTGATGGGCTTGCTGTTTATCTATGTGCCCATGCTGGTGCTGGTGATTTACTCCTTCAACGCCTCGCGGCTGGTGACGGTGTGGGGCGGCTGGTCAACCAAGTGGTATGTCGGCCTGCTGGATAACAAGCAGTTGATGAGTTCGGTACTGCGCTCGCTGGAAATCGCCAGCTATACCGCGATTGCCGCCACTGCCCTGGGTACGCTGGCGGCGCTGGTGCTGACCCGTATCAAGCACTTCCGTGGCCGTACACTGTTTGGTGGCATGGTCACCGCACCGCTGGTAATGCCCGAGGTGATTACCGGCTTGTCGTTGTTGCTGCTGTTTGTCGCCATGGCGCAGCTCATTGGCTGGCCGATGGAGCGCGGTGTCACCACCATCTGGATTGCCCACACCACCTTTAGTACCGCTTATGTGGCGGTGATTGTGGCGGCACGTTTGCGGGAAGTGGACCGTTCCATGGAGGAAGCCGCCATGGACTTGGGTGCCCGCCCGTGGCAGGTGTTCTTTCTGATTACCGTGCCGATGATTGTGCCGTCGCTGGCGGCGGGTGCGATGATGGCCTTTGCGCTGTCGCTGGATGACCTGGTACTGGCCAGCTTCGTTTCGGGGCCGGGTTCCACCACGCTGCCCATGGAGATCTTCTCAGCCGTGCGGCTGGGCGTAAAACCGGAAATCAACGCGGTGGCCAGTTTGATTCTGCTGGTGGTGTCGCTGGCGACCTTTCTGGTGTGGTTCTTTACCCGCCGCAAGGAAGAACAACGACACAAATCCAGCAAACAGCTGGAAGCGCTGGAACGCGCCAGTGCGGCGGTTAGGCTGGGGCCGTGACTGACGCCATCCGCCAGCCGGCGGCAATATGCCGGCAATGGTGACGTGCCGGTTTTACCCGGCCGCCATAGAGCGGTAGAATAGCTGCCTGTTCATGTTGCAGCGATTTGCAATCAGCCATTTGGGTTGCATTGCAGGCGCCGGGGAGGAAGTGATGCAAGGCAAAGCAAACGTTGTTGAGTGCCTGGTTGAATTGTTGCGCGGCGAGTTGGCCGCACGCGATCAGTATTTCCTGCACTCCAGACAGTATGAGGATTTGGGGCTGGACAAGCTGTATCAGCGCATTAATCACGAAATGGAAGAAGAAACCCAGCATGCTGATGACATTTTGCGCCGCATCCTGTTTCTGGAGGGCAAGCCGGATATGCGCCCGCATGCCATTGAGCCGGGTGATGATGTGCCGTCCATGCTGCGCAGTGACCTTGCTGTGGAATACCAGGTGCAAAAAAACCTGGCAGCCGCCATTACCCTGTGCGAGCAGGAAAAAGACTATGTCACCCGCGACCTGCTGCTGAGCCAGCAGAAAGATACCGAAGAAGACCACATGTACTGGCTGGAAAAACAGCTGGGCCTGATCGAGCGTATCGGCTTGCCCAACTATATACAGTCGCAGATCTGACGGTATTCTTGTGTCCGGCATGAGTAATACGGCGTTGCGTTACCCGCCTGTTGTGCGTGGGTTGCACTGGTTGCTGGCGCTGTTGCTGGTGGCCGTATTTGCGCTGGGCCTGTGGCTGGGCAGTCTGGGTCTGTTTGATTCCCGGCAGGCCACGGCTGGGTTATGGCACAAGAGCCTGGGGCTGCTGGCAGCCTTGCTGATGCTGGCGCGCGGGCTGCACTGGCGCTGGCACCGGCCAGCTTTGCCAGCGCTGGGCAAACCATGGGAGCAGCGGCTGGCTGTGCTGGTCAGGGGGTTGCTGTATGCGGGCGTATTGCTGGCGGCGCTTTCCGGCTATCTGCTGGCCACCGGAAGTGGTCGCCCTCTGGACTGGTTTGGCGTACTGAGCTTGCCGCCGCTGGTGCGGCTGGATTCGGCCATGCTGGCGCAGGTGAAAAGCCTGCACGGTTTTGTGGTGTGGACGCTGGCGGTGCTGGTTGGCCTGCACCTGCTGGGTGCCGTCAAACATCAATGGCTGGACCGCCAGCCTATTCTGAAACGCATGCTCTAAAGCCTGTTGCGCTGCTTTCAGGCCAGTTGTCGGCACAGGCCGGCAAAATCACCCATATCCATGAATTCACCACAATCCCTGGCCGGCCCCTGGCTGTCAGGCTGTGCCACGCAGCGTAAATGGCTGATGCCGTAAGCAGCGGCGCTGCGCAGTACGGCCAGGCTGTCGTCAATAAACAGCGTGCGTTGCGGGTCAAAAGCAAACTGCTGTTGCAGAGCCTGCCAGAACAGCGGGCTTTCCTTGGGATAACCATAGTCATGCGAGCTGATGACGGCATCCAGCAGCGCTGCCATGGGTACCCTGTCCAGCTTGATGTCCAGTGAATGGCGGTGTGCATTGGTGATCAGTGCGCTGTGCTTGCCGGCCTTGCGCAGCGCCTGCAGAAACTCCAGCGCCTGCGGACGCGGGGCGATGCGGTGGGCCTGTTCGCGCTTCATCTGGCGGATTGGTAGCTGCAACTGTTCTGTCCAGAACTCAACGCAATACCATTCCAGGGTACCGGCGTACTGCGCCAGTAGCGGTATCAGTTGCTGGCGTGATGCCTCGACACTGCAGCCATGGGTGCGGGCATGGCACTGGTGCAGGTAGTCGAGCCAGAAGAAATTGTCGAAGTGCAGGTCGAGCAGGGTGCCGTCCATGTCCAGCAATACGGTGTCGATCTGCGACCAGGGCAGGGTTTGGGGCATCTTGGCGTCTGTCGGCATAAAAATCTGCGTTATCATACCCGCAATTGTCGGACGGAGTCAGAAATGCGCATCAAACCGGAAATCCTTGCCTGTGAAGAAGTGGCACGCACCCATATTTTTCGTGTCGAGCAGCTGCGGCTGAAGTTCAGCAATGGCCAGCAGCGTACCTACGAGCGCCTGCGCGGCAAGGCGGACGGCCATGGCGCGGTGATGGTGGTGGCGCTGACCAGCGACCTGCAGGCGGTGCTGATCCAGGAGTATTGTGCGGGCAGCGAGCGCCACGAATGGTCGGTGCCCAAGGGGCTGATTGATGCCGGCGAGACGCCGGAGCAGGCGGCCAACCGCGAGTTGCAGGAAGAGGCCGGGTTTGCCGCCCGTTCGCTGGAGTATATTTGCGAACTGGCGCTGTCGCCGGGCTATATGACCCAGCGCATCAGCCTGGTGCTGGCCCGTGACCTGTATCCGTCACGGCTGGAGGGTGACGAGCCGGAGCCCATGGGCGTACGTACCCATGACCTCAAGGATCTGCTGGGCCTGTTGCGTGATCCGGAATTTTCCGAGGGGCGGGCGCTGGCCGGCCTGTATATCGTGCGTGACCTGCTCGCCGAACGGGGTGAACTATGATGACGCCTGCCGCGCTGGCGGCGCTGCTGGAGCTGGTGCACGAAGCCGGCGCGGCGACCCTGCCGTACTGGCGTCAGGAGCTGGCGGTTGCCCGCAAGTCCGATGACAGCCCGGTGACGGCGGCAGACATGGCCGCGCACCGGATTCTGGCGGCGGGCCTGCCGGCCATTCTGGATATTCCTGTCTTGTCTGAAGAGGCCTGTGACATTGCGCTGGCCGAGCGTGCCGGCTGGCAGCGCTGGTGGCTGGTGGACCCGCTGGACGGCACCCGGGAGTTTATCGCCGGCAGCGAGCAGTACACCGTCAACGTGGCGCTGATCGAGCAGGGGCGCGTGCTTTACGGAGTGGTCGGCGTGCCGGCTGTCGGTCATGTTTATCATGGCGGAGCAGGGCAGGGCGCCTTTGTGGCCGATGGCTCCAGTGAACGGCCCATTGCGGTGGCACCGGTACAGACGCCGCTGCGTGTGGCCGGCAGTCGTAGCCATGGTACTGCCGCGCAGGAGCAACTGTTGCAGCGCCTGCAACAGCAACGCCCGCTGGATGTGGTCAGCGCAGGCAGTTCGCTCAAGTTCTGCTGGCTGGCGGAAGGACGGATCGACCTGTATCCGCGCCTTGGCCCGACTTCTCAATGGGATACTGCCGCGGCCCAGGCGGTGGTGGAAGGTGCCGGCGGCCAGGTGCTGGACTGGCAGGGCCTGCCGCTGACCTATCATGCTGGCGAAAGCTATCTGAATCCGTTTTTTGTCGCCTTGCCGGATGATGCCGGCCTGCGGGACCAGGTTCTGGCCGCAGCCCCCTGACGGCTTCATACCCGACCATGGTCTCAAGGCCGGCTGCCGCAAAACCAAGCACACTAAACAAAACAAAAAACCGGTTTGAAACGGGCCATGAACAATAATAAAACGCCTGACCTTCTCAAGGTCATTCTTGCAGGCGCCCTGGTGTTGCTGGTTGTCCACACACTGGGGCGTTTCATTTATACGCCATTGCTGCCCTGGCTGATCCGTGACGGCATGCTGACCATCAAGCAGGGAGCCGATGTCGCCAGCTGGAATTACCTGGGTTATCTGACCGGTGCCATCATGGCGATGCGCTGGCACCGTCTTGAACAGATCCGCGCCATCCTGCCATGGGCACTGGGCGTCAACGTTTTCTGCACCCTGCTGCAAACCCAGACCGAAAGCTTTGAACTGCTGTCCTTGCTACGGCTAATTAACGGCATCAGCAACGGCATCGTGTTTGTACAGGCGCCGGCACTGATTCTGGAATGGCTGGCACGTCATGGTCGCGCCAGTGCCAGCGGACTGGTGTATCTGGGTGTGGGTGCCGGCCTGCTGGTGTCCAGCGGGCTGGTCAGTCTGCCTGCCGACTGGCTGTCGGGTGCGCAGCGCTGGTGGCCGGCGTTTTTGCTGAGCGTACCGCTTGCGCTGTGGGGCTGGAAGCAGCTGGCACAACTGGACGTAGCGCCGCCAGTGCAACTGGACAGTTCCGGCAAACCGCCCAGTACCCGCCTGCTGGACCGTGACAGCACGCCGCTGTTTCTGTCCTATGCCGGTGCCGGCATGGGCTACATTCTGCCGATGACTTTTTTGCCGACACTGGTGTCGCAGCTGGACGGGCTGCCGGATTTTCTGGTTGGTGGCAGCTGGCTGGTGGTGGCGCTGGCCACCCTGCCGGCCCCCTGGATCTGGAACAAGGCTGGGACCCTGCTGGGCGACAGTCCGGCGCTGCGCCTCAATTACGCCCTGCAGTTGCTGGGCGTGCTGGCGGTGCTGGTCATGCCGGGCACGCTGGGCGTGTTGCTGTGTGCCCTGCTGGTGGGGGGCACCTTTCTGGGCACGGTATTGTTGTCGCAACGGCTGGCCCGCACCCTGCACCCGCACCAGGGGCCACGGCTGTCGGCGGCGCTGGTGGCGCTGTACAGCGTCTTCCAGTTGTGCGGCCCCTGGTTGACCAAACAATGGCTGGAAAGCGGCGGCACCCTGCAAGGGGCATTCTGGCTGGGTGCCGGCGCATTGGTGTGGGGTCTGTTCTGGGCGCTGTGGGTGCCCAACAAGCGTGGATGATGCCCTGAATGTAGCCGGCGTGCCGGTTTGTAGCGGGCTGGCAGGTCGTTCAGATCAAGTTTTTTATGTAATGCAATGTGAACTGTGTCATGTCGGGCTGGACTGGGATAAAATTCGCGCCGTGATTAATAATTCTTCCTGTGGCGATTAAACGCTACCCTGCAGGCCCTGCTTCGGGCATATCCAGGTTGCCGGGCCTGCAATGGATCTATTCAAGTGGTTGTATCATGACTGACAATTCCGAATTTGATTTTGACAAGCTACGGGAAAACGCAGCCGGTGCCGGGCAATTGCTCAAGGCGCTGGGCAATCCCGATCGTCTGCTGTTGCTATGCCAGCTGGTAGAGGATGAGATGAATGTGGGCGAGCTGGAGCGCAGGCTGGGCATCGTACAGCCGACCCTGTCGCAACAGCTGGGCGTGCTGCGCCGCGAAGGCCTGGTGGATACCCGCCGCGATGGCCGGCAGATTTTTTACCGCATCAGCAGTCCCGAGGCGATGGCCATCATTGAAACCCTGCACGGGCTTTATTGTGCTCCCGAAGCGCAGAAAAACGCGGCTCAATAATTGCCAGACTAAACAGGTTGCCTGACAGTATTTTATTTCTTTACATAATGATTGACGGCTGTCTAGAATGAGCTGTCAGCAACCCTGGAGGGACATGCAATGAAAGTAAATATGGCAACCTGGGATCGTGCAGCCCGTGTTGTGGTCGGACTGGCATTGATTGCCCTGACCTTGACGGGTGTTATCGGTGTGTGGGGCTGGATTGGCGTGGTGCCTGTGGTAACCGGCGCTATCGGCAACTGCCCTGCGTATTCAATTTTCGGCTTTAGCACCTGTAAAAAGTGCTGCTCCGGCCAATAACCATCCGGTCTTGAACAGCTCCTGCGGGAGCTGTTTTTGTTGGTGTCCAATAAACACGTTGTCGTGTTATTCAGAAACTGATGTACTACAGCATGTGTCCGTCTGCCTGTAATGGGCGGCAAGGGTTTGCTCATGGCCGCGATAGGCTTTCTTTATTAAGCGTTTGTGAAATAACCATTATCCGCGTGTGGGCGTTTCCGTTATCTTGATGCGGGCTTGATCAGGATCAAATCACGATGCCTGTTTTTCAAGCACTGTAACCCAATGAAAATTTCATACTAAAGAAGGGCTACCCATATGAAAAAAATTACCGTGTTGGCACTAAGCATCAGCTTTGCTACTGCAGCCCTGGCAGCGCAGCGCAACGAGCCCATTCAACCCATCGAGCCGGCTCCCGTAACCGACCAGGCCAAGGTCGAGCTGGGCAAACAGCTGTTCTTCGATCCGCGCCTGTCGAAATCCGGTTTCATTTCCTGTAACTCCTGTCACAACCTGAGCATGGGCGGCAGCGACAACCTGCCAACTTCCATCGGCCACAACTGGCAGGAAGGCCCGATCAACTCGCCAACCGTACTGAACTCCAGCCT
>CAZVDA010000130.1:0-7018 GCA_964625365.1 uncultured Thiopseudomonas sp.
AAGAGACATAAGATTTTCCGCTTCGTAAAAAAAGAGCGCGCCAATCAGCGCGCAAGCAGTTGTTCCAGGCGGTTGCCGACGCGTTCGGCGCGGTCGGCGACATCACCAATCCATTCGATGATGGTGTACATGAACATCACATCAACGGGGTGAAGGGTCTTTTCGATCTTGAAAAGGGTACGGCGTACCTCGATTTGCATGCGGTCGGTATCGTGCTCGATGTCTTCCAGTACTTCGATCATTTCGGTAACACGGCGCACTTCGCGGTTGCCAAAGCCGGTTTCGAGAATCTCGTCCAGCTCGTTCATGGCCTTGAGTGCCTGTTCACAGGCATCCACGGTGCGTTGCACGAAAGCCTGCATGACAGGTTGCAGGGCGGCGGGAATGCTCATCTGGCGGCCCAGCATCAGGCCGGCGATATCTTTGGCACGGTTGGCCACTTTGTCCTGTACACTAAGCAGCTCCAGCAGGTCGGACCTGGGAACCGGTAAAAACAGGCTTTTGGGCAGGTGCACGCGCACATCGCGCTTGAGTTTGTCGGCATCCTTTTCCAGGCGCACCATGGTCTGCTGAACCTGTTCGACACGTTCCCAGTCTTCGGCGATTACAGCCTCAAAGAAGGGAATCAGGTTGGACGCACACTCGTAAGCCTTGGCGATATGCTGCTGCATAGGGCCAATGGGCGAGCGTCCGAACAGGCTGGCAAAGGGGTTGATGGACATGGCAACAGGGCTCGGTAACCAGAAAGAGCCCGGATTATACGTTGTCTGCCCCGCCCCCGCCTAGCACAGAAGACGAACGGCAAAACTTGTTACCGCGCAGCCGGCCAGCGTGCCGGGCCTTTACAGGCTACCCACTGCCACTTGTATCCGGGCTGGGCCCGGTTTTTTATCTGGAACACGCATGGCCAAAGAAACAGAAATCAAGTTGCGGGTCAGCCCGTCCGACATGCAGCGCCTCGCTGCCCACCCGCTGCTGGAACAGCATCGCTGCCAGGACTGGCAAACACGCCCGCTGCTCAATGCCTACTACGATACGCCGGCCCGCGACCTGGCCCGTGCCCAGGTGGCACTGCGTATCCGCCAGGATGGCGAACAGCGCATCCAGACCCTGAAAAGCAAGGGCTGCAGCGTGGCCGGCCTGTCCGAGCGCAATGAATGGGACTGGATGATCGAAGGCGACAGCCTGGTGCTGGCGCATCTGGACGACAGTTGCTGGCCGGCCAGCCTGCACGATCTGGACAAACAGCAACTGGTGGAGCTGTTCCGTACCGACTTTACCCGCCAGAGCGTCGAGCTGGCGCTGAGCTGGCAGAACCAGCCGGTGCGCATCGAAGTGGCGCTGGATCAGGGGCTGGTACGTACCGCCGACGAAGACGAACAAATCTGCGAGCTGGAACTGGAACTGCGCGAAGGCCCGGCGGTGGCCCTGCTGGATCTGGCCCTGCAGCTGGCGCAGGACATCCCGCTGATGCCCTGTGACATCAGCAAGGCCGAGCGCGGCTACCGCCTGCTGCAGGCCGACAGTTTCGAGCTGCAGGTCAGTGCCGCCACTCTGGATGCCGAACAAAGTGCCGAATCGGCCTTTGCCGCCCTGATGCAGGAAAAACTGGCCGCCAGCCAGCGTCTGGCCGAACAGTACCGCCATGCCGGCCACTGGAAACTGCTGCAGCAGTGGGTGGCGCAACAGGTGGCCATGCGTGCCCTGCTGGGCAGCATGGGCCAGGTGGTGCCGCGCAAAAATAGCCATGACCTGCGCCAGTTGCTGGACGCCCTGCTGGCCGACTGGCAGCCGCGCATGCAGGCTGGCGGTCAGTCACGCGAACAGCGCGATGCCATGCCGGCGGCCTTTGCCGGCGAGCTGGCGAACACCCGCTGGGGCTGCTTTTCATTGCAACTGGCACTCTGGCTGCACCAGCAACGCTGGGGCGAGGGCCGCAATGCCCGCGCCGAGCGTCAGGCACAGGCACCACTTAACCGCTGGCTGCCGCGTGTACTGCAGGAAGAAGCCCAGGCGCTGGGGCTGGAAGCCTACAAGCTCAAGGCTTATGCGCTGGGTGAACAGCTGCCGCGTCTGGAGCGTTTGCTGGTCTGGCTGGAGTCTGCCCGTCAGCAACTGGCTCCGGCACAGCTGGATGACACCCTGGGCGCCCTGCGTCAGCTGCATCAGGCCGCGGTTGGTGGTGAGCCTGAAGCAACCGCCGCCTGCCTGCTGCGCCTGGGTGCCGACAAGGGCTGGAAACAGCTGGTGCGTGGTACGCTCCAGGCTGATACAACACAGGCATAACGGAGTAGCAGCATGGTGTTTGCGGCAAGTAAGACAGAACGTGTGCTGGAACTGGCCGACATCCTGCAGGAACTGGTACGCCAGGGCCATCTGGATCAGGCCATGGCCGAACACTGCCTGCTCAAGCGGCCACTGGCCGGCGCCCAGCAGGCCCAGCATCCGCTGGAAGTGATAGCCGCACAGCAACTGGACGACCTGAAACGGCCGGGCAAAAAGCTGGATCTGGAGATCCTTGGCCAGTGGCTGGCGGACTGGGCCGGCCAGCCCTACCTGCGCATCGACCCGCTCAAGATTGATGTAGCAGCCGTAACGCCGCTGATGTCCTACGCCTTTGCCCAGCGCCACGGCATTCTGGCCGTTGCGCAGGATATGCACAGCGTCACCATTGCCAGTGCCCAGCCCTTCGTACACAGCTGGGAAGAAAACCTGGCCCACGTACTGCGCAAGGACATCCGCCGGGTGGTGGCCAATCCGGCCGAAATCCGCCGTTTTACCACCGAGTTTTACCGGCTGGCGCAGTCGGTATCCGGGGCCAGCGGCCAGGAATATGCCAACAGCGGCGGGGGCAACTTCGAGCAACTGCTCAAGCTGGGCGCTTCCGACCAGGAGCCGGACGCCAACGACGCCCACATCGTCAATATTGTGGACTGGCTGTTCCAGTACGCCTTCCAGCAACGAGCCAGCGACATCCATATCGAGCCGCGCCGCGAGCAGGGCAAGGTGCGCTTTCGCATCGACGGTGTGCTACACACCGTGTACCAGTTTCCGCCGCAGGTGACGCTGGCGGTAATCAGCCGCCTGAAAACCCTGGGCCGCATGAACGTGGCCGAAAAACGCAAGCCACAGGATGGCCGCATCAAAACCTCCACGCCGGATGACCAGGAAATTGAGCTGCGCCTGTCCACCCTGCCCACCGCCTTTGGCGAAAAAATGGTGATGCGGATTTTCGACCCCGACGTGCTGCTGAAAAGCTTCGACCAGCTGGGATTTTCCGCCGACGACCTGGCCCGCTGGCAAGCCATGACCCGCCAGCCCAACGGCATTATTCTGGTCACCGGCCCTACCGGCTCGGGCAAAACCACTACCCTGTACACCACCCTCAAGCAGCTGGCCACCGAAGAGGTCAACCTGTGCACCATTGAAGACCCGATCGAGATGATCGAGCCGGCCTTCAACCAGATGCAGGTGCAGCACAACATCGACCTGACCTTTGCCAGCGGCGTGCGCGCGCTGATGCGCCAGGACCCGGACATCATCATGGTCGGCGAGATTCGCGACCTGGAAACCGCTGAAATGGCCATTCAGGCGGCACTGACCGGCCACCTGGTGCTGTCCACCCTGCACACCAACGACGCGCCGGGCGCGATCAACCGCCTGCTGGAACTGGGCGTGCCCTATTATTTGCTGCGAGCCTCATTGCTGGGCGTCATGGCGCAGCGGCTGGTGCGTACCCTGTGCCCACACTGCAAGCAGCCGGCCTCCGTCTCCACCGGCGACTGGAACACCCTGACCCGCCCGTGGAGCGCGGCCACCCCCAAACAGGTATACCACGCCGTTGGCTGCATCGAATGCCGCGAAACCGGCTACCACGGCCGCGCCGGCCTGTACGAAATCATGGTGCTCAACGACCGCCTGAAAAACCTGATCACCGCCGAAACCGACCTTGGCCAGCTGCGCCAGCAAGCCTATCGCGAAGGCATGCACAGCCTGCGGCTGGCCGGCGCACAAAAAGTGGCCGCCGGACTGACCACAGTGGCCGAAGTGCTGCGCGTTACGCCGCATCACGAAAGCCAGTAGGACCAAGCATGTGCATTCTGGTGTTTGACTGGCAACCCGGTACACAACAGCCACTGCTGTTGCTGGCCAACCGCGACGAGTTTCACCAGCGCCCGACCGCTGCACTGGCGCAATGGCCCGACCAGCCGCTGGTGCATGCCGGGCGCGATCTGCAGGCCGGTGGCAGCTGGCTGGGTATCGCCCCGAACCGCCGCTTTGCCGCCCTGACCAATATCCGCGAGCCGGAAGCGCCGCAGCCGCTATCGCGTGGCGAACTGGTTAGCGACTATCTGGCCGGCAGCCAGTCACCGGCAGCCTACATACAGCAACTGGTCGACAAGGCCGGCCAGTACAGCGGGTTCAACCTGCTGGCTGGCAATGCCGATGAGCTCTGGTTTCTGCACTCCAGAACGCCCGTGCCCCGCTTGCTGGCCCCCGGCATTTACGGCCTGTGCAATGCCAGTCTGGATACCCCCTGGCCCAAATTGGTGCGGCTGCGCAGCGCATTCAGCCAGCTGCCGCGTGACGACGACGCGGCCCTGTTCAGCCTGATGCAGGACACATGGCGGCCTGCCGACGCCATGCTGCCGGATACCGGTATGAGCCTGACCATCGAGCGCACCCTGTCCAGTATTTTCATTCGCGGCGACGAGTACGGCACCCGTGCCACCAGCCTGCTGCGCATGGATACCGGCGGTATAACGCTGACCGAGCGCAGTTTTGCGCCGGGCGGGGTGCCGGCAGGCGAACAGAGAATAGCGGCCGTTTAAATCTGCACACCGGCCCCCGGGTTGAGCACCTTGTCCAGCCCCATGCGTTCCAGTTCCAGTTGCAAGGTGCTGTGTACCAGCAGTGGGCTGTCGGTGTGCAGGGCCTGTTGCAGTAGTTGCCGGGCCTGCTCGACGGGCATTTGCCGCAGCAGCCATTTCACCCGTGGCAGATGGGTGGCGTTCATCGACAGGCTGTCAAAGCCCATGGCCATCAGCAGTACGGCGGCGGCGGGGTCGCCGGCCATTTCGCCGCAGATGCTGACCGGCTTGTGGCTGTCGCGGGCAGCCTGCACCACCTGCTGCAGGGCGTGCAGTACGGACGGATGCAGGTAGTCGTAGAGATCGGCCACGCGGGCATTGTTGCGGTCCACGGCCAGCAGATACTGGGTCAGGTCGTTGGAACCCACCGAGATAAAATCGGCCATGGCGGCCAGATCATGGGCCTGATAGACCGCCGCTGGCACCTCGATCATGATGCCCACCGGTGGCATGATGACGCTGTGGCCTTCTTCGACCAGTTCGCGCCAGGCGCGGTCGATGTGATAGAGCGCGTCTTCCAGCTCGTGGATGCCGGAAATCATCGGCAGCAGGATGCGCAGGTTATCGAGGCCGGCGCTGGCCTTGATCATGGCGCGTACCTGCACCGAGAAAATCTCCGGATGGTCCAGCGAAATGCGGATGCCGCGCCAGCCCAGATAGGGGTTGTCTTCCTTGATCGGAAAATAGCTCAGCGGTTTGTCGCCGCCGACGTCCAGCGTGCGCATGGTGACCGGTAACGGGTGAAACGCTTGCAGCTGTTCGCGGTACAGCTGCACCTGTTCGCTTTCGGTAGGGAAGCGCGGTGTGCTCATAAAGGCCACTTCCGAGCGGTACAGCCCGACGCCTTCGGCCCCACGTTCGATGGCGCGGGGGATGTCGGCCAGCAGGCCGGTGTTGGCGCACAGCGTCATCCGGTGGCCGTCGGGGGTGACGCAGGGCAGCAGGCGCAGGCTGTCCAGTTCGCGGGAAATCTGCTGCTCGTCCTGCAGCACGCGCTGGTATTGCTGGCGCAGCAGCTGGCCGGGGTTGGTGTACACATCGCCGTGGTAGCCGTCGATGATCAGCTCGATGCCGTCCAGCCGTGTGTAGGGCAGGTCCTGGGCGCTGACCACGGTGGGAATGCCCATGGCGCGGGCCAGAATCGCGGTGTGCGAGTTGCGCGAGCCGGCCACCGAAACCAGGCCGGCCAGCTTGCCCGAGGGTACTTCGGCCAGCATGCCGGGCGACAGGGTTTCGCTAACCAGAATGCAGTTGTCCGGGTAAACCAGCGTTTGCTGGTGCGCCTGTTGCAGGTGTGACAGCAGGCGGCGGCCCAGATCGTTGATGTCGGCAGCCCGCTCGCTGAGATAGTCGTCATCCATGCGTTCAAAGCGCTGCAGGTGTTTTTCCACCACCTGGCGCAGCGCGCCCTGCGCCCACTGGCCGGTCTTGATCAGGCGGCGCACGTCGCCGGCCAGCGCGTTGTCGTCCAGCAGCATCAGGTAAACGTCAAACAGTGCCTGCTCTTCCGGGCGCAGGCGCTTGACCAGCCGCGCCGATAGCTGGCGCACTTCCTCACGCACTGCATTTAGCGCACTGTCGAGCAGGATCAGTTCGCCGGCGATGTCGTCGGTGGTGCGGTCCGGCACCACATCCAGATCGGCCACCGGCAGCACCACCACGGCGGTGCCCAGCGCCACGCCGGGCGCACCGGGTACGCCGGCAAAGCGGGCTTCCTGGATACCCTTGCCGCGCTTTTTGCCCAGCCCGCGAATCGAGCCGGTGGCCTCGGCATGGGCGATCACGCCCGACAGCTGGGCGCTCATGGTGATCAAAAAGGCTTCGTCGCCCTCGTCAAACTGGCGGCGTTCCTTTTGTTGCACCACCAGCACGCCCAGCACCTGGCGGTGGTGGATGATGGGTGTGCCCAGAAAGGATGCGTAGCGCTCTTCGCCGGTTTCCGCAAAATACAGGAAGCGCGGGTGGCTCATGGCGTCTTCCAGGGTCAGGGTTTCCGCGCGACTGCCGACCAGCCCCACCAGCCCTTCGGACGGGCTCATGCTGACCTTGCCAATGGCGCGCTTGTTCAGCCCTTCAGTGGCCATGAGTACATAGCGGTCGGTTTCGATGTTGTACAGGTACACCGAGCAGACATGGCTGTTCATGGC
>CAZVDA010000131.1:0-6972 GCA_964625365.1 uncultured Thiopseudomonas sp.
TGGCATCATCCACCAGCAGGCCGATGGCCAGCACCATGGCGAACATGGTCAGGGTATTGATGCTGTAGCCAAACGCGGAGAGTACGGCAAAGGTGCCGAGAATCACCACGGGTACCGCCAGTGCGGGAATCAGGGTGACGCGCAGGTTCTGCAGGAACAGGTACATGACCAGGAACACCAGCGCAAAGGCTTCGGCCAGGGTCATCACCACGCCCTTGATCGAGGCGGAAATGACTGGAGTCGTGTCGTAGGGGTACATCACTTTCAGGCCGGGCGGGAAGAAAGGCTCCAGTTCGGCAATGGTTTCGCGGATGGCCTTGGCGGTATCCAGTGCGTTGGCGCCGGAGGCCAGCTTGATGCCGATACCGGTGGCCGGCATGCCGTTGAATTCGGCACTGATGGCGTAGTTTTCACCGCCCAGCTCGATGCGGGCTACGTCTTTCAGACGTACCTGCGAGCCATCTTCCTTGACCTTGAGGAAAATATTGCCGAACTGCTCGGGGGTTTGCAGGCGGGTCTTGCCGATAATGGTGGCGTTAAGCTGCTGGCCGGGCGAGGCGGGCAGGCCGCCAAACTGGCCGGACGACACCTGAACGTTTTGCGCACGGATGGCGGTGGCCACATCCACCGGCGTCAGCTGGAAGTTGTTCAGCTTGGCCGGGTCCAGCCAGATGCGCATGGAATATTGCGCACCGAAAATCTGGAAGTCGCCCACGCCGGGCGTACGGGAAATCGGGTCCTGTACGTTGGTGTAGACATAGTCGGAAATGTCGTTGCGGTCCATGCTGCCGTTGTCGGAAACAAACGCCAGTACCATCAGGAAGTTGCGCGCCGACTTGGTAACCCGGATGCCCTGCTGCTGGACTTCCTGCGGCAGCATGGGGGTGGCCAGCTGCAGCTTGTTCTGCACCTGTACCTGGGCAATGTCGGGATCGACATCCGGCTCGAAGGTAATGCTGATCGACATGCTGCCGTCAGAGTTGCTCTCGGACGACATATAGCGCAGGCCGTCGATACCGTTCATTTGCTGCTCGATCACCTGCACCACGGTGTCCTGCACGGTTTTGGCCGAAGCCCCGCGATAGGACACGCTGATGCCGATGGTGGGCGGTGCAATGCTCGGATACTGGTTGACCGGCAGTTTGAGGATGGCCAGCCCACCGATGAGCATCACTACCAGGGCTAGCACCCAGGCAAAGATCGGGCGGTCGATAAAAAATCTGGACATGGGTTTTCTCGTTGCGGGTTATTGGGCCGGATTGCGGGCAGCTTCACCCTGGGTGACGTTTTGCGCGGGGTAGGGGTCAACCGTTACGCCGGGCTGGATCCACTGCAGACCTTCGGTGATCAGGCGGTCGCAGTCATTGAGTGCTTCGTCGATAGGCCAGTAACTGCCCGAGGTCCGCTCGGCCTTGAGGATGCGCTGCTCAACCTGGCCATCGGCGTTGACCACCATGGCCAGCGGTTCGCCCTTGGGACTGCGGGAGATGCCCTGCTGCGGGGCCAGAATGGCGTTCTGGTTGACGCCGCTGATCAGGCTGGCCTGAACGAACATGCCGGGTAGCAGGGTGCCGTCGGGGTTGGGGAACACGGCGCGCAGGGTAACGGTACCGGTACTGGCATCCACCGTTACTTCGGAAAACTCCAGCGTGCCCTGATGTGGGTAGTCGCTGCCGTCTTCCAGACGCAGGCTAACCTGGGCTGCATTGTCACCGGCTTTTTCCAGGCGGCCATCGGCCAGTTCGCGGCGCAGGCGCAGCAGCTCGGTGGCGGAACGGGTGACGTCTACATAAATGGGGTCCAGTTGCTGGATGACGGCCAGCTCCTGGGCCTGACCGTTGCTGACCAGTGCGCCTTCGGTAACACGCGAGCGGCCAATGCGGCCATCAATCGGAGCCAGTACCTTGGTGTATTTGAGGTCGATGCGGGCTCTCTCGACAGCGGCTTCGGCCTGCAGGCGGGCGGCATTGGCGTCATCGTACTGCTGGCGGCTGACGGCTTTTTCATCGACCAGGGCCTTATAGCGGCGGGCCAGGGTGCTGGCAGCCAGCAGGCTGGCTTCGGCGCTTTTCAGGGTGGCCTGATAGCTGGCGGCGTCAATCTGGTAGAGCTGCTGGCCGGCCTTGACCTCGCTGCCTTCTTCAAACAGGCGCTTTTGCACGATGCCGCTGACCTGTGGCCGGACTTCGGCAACGCGGAACGCGGCAGTGCGGCCGGGCAGTTCGCTGGTCAGGGTAAAGGGGCGGGCTTCCAGCAGCACGATACCCACCCGGGGCGCGGGCTGCTCGCCCTGCTGCTGTGGCTGTTCCTGCTGGTTGCAGGCGCTGAGCAGGGCTGCGCCGGCAAGGGTCAGTGAGAGTGCTGCTGCACGGGTTACAGGGCGGTTCATGGATGTGAAATTCCTGAAGGTTCAATGAAGTGTTGGATGGCGGCGCACTTGATAAGATTGCTGGGCAGTTATCAGGGCCGGGGCGCTGGCTTGAGGGGCCGCGGTGAAAATGCCGGTCAGTGTAACAGTGTATCGTTAAGCCGTGGTGAACAGTGACGGCACGCCATATCAGGCCGGAAATTATACATACAGTGCTGTATGTTGTTAAACAATCTTTACTGCGCCGGCTTCTGCGGCAGACGGGGCAATGCTAAAATGATTGCATTCTCGACATGGATTTTGCGCACCGCGTGCGCTTTGGTGGCTATACAAATGACTCCGGCGGTTGCCCTGCTAAAAAAGCACAAACAACAGTTTCAGTTGCACAGTTACACCCATGAGCCTGCGGCTGCTTCCTATGGTCTGGAAGCGGCCGACAAGCTTGGTCTGCAGCCGCAGCAGGTGTTCAAGACGCTGGTCGCGCTGGCCGATACAGGAGAACTGCTGGTTGCCGTGCTGCCGGTGGTGCACACGCTGAACATGAAAAAGCTGGCCACTGCGGCCGGCGTCAAAAAAGTGGCCATGGCCGACCCGAAGCAGGTGGAGCGCACTACAGGCTATGTGCTGGGTGGTGTCAGTCCACTGGGACAGAAAAAGAACCTGCGCACCTTTATAGACCAGTCGGCCCGTGATTTTGACAGCCTGTTTTGTAGTGCAGGACGGCGTGGGCTGGAAATTGAGCTGGCCCCCGACCTGCTGCAGCAGCTGACCCGCGCACAATGGGCCGAGCTGGTGGCTACGGATTAAACCGGTACCGGCCGGCAAGAATTTTCAAGATTGGCACGTTAACTGCTTGGTGGCTGGCAGTGTGCCAGAATCTTAACGTTTTTATGACACCTGAATTATTAACTTCCAGAAGGAATGCATCATGTTAAACCGACTGACTTTTCAAGCGCGGCTGATCTTGCTGATGTTTGTGGCCATGGGCCTGTTTATTGCATCGGGTGCTATGGGCCTGATGTCGGTAGGGAAAATGAACCGGAGCCTCGACCTGGTTTACCAGGAGAACATGGTTCCGATCACGCTGCTGGAGCAGATCCACACCAATATCAACGACTGCCGCACCGAGCTGTTGCTGGCCATGCAGCACTCGCCGACCTCCGAGTTTTTGTCACTGCACAATCACCCGACCGACCAGCACTTTGATGCGATTACCCGCTGCCGGCAGGATAACGCTGCCATCTGGCAACGTTTTGACGGCATTCAGTTGCCTGATGCAGAAAAACGCCAGTACGAGCAACTGCGCGCCATGGTGACCGATTACAGCACCAGTACCGTTGACCCTGTTTTCCAGATGGCGCGCAATGGCCAGTTCTTTGAAGCCAACAAGGATTTGCTGCTCAAGGTTAACCCGCGCCTAGCCGAAGTACGCAAGGAAATGAACGCCTTCCAGGAGGCCATGCTGGCCCATGCCGAGAGCCTGTACAAACAGTCCGTGGCGGACTACAGCAAAATCAAGACCTGGTTTGCCGTCATGCTGGTGGTGGGCGGTCTGGCGCTGCTGGTACTGACTGTACGGGTTATTGGCAGCATCCGCGAAGCGGTTCGTCTGCTGAGCGATGCCAGCGGCAAGATGGCCGGTGGTGATACAACCGTGCGTGTCAGCTATGCAGGCCATGACGAACTGCGCGCCGTTGCCGATGCCTTCAACCATATGGGCGAGCGTTTCCGCGAGGCACTGCGTGAGGTCGAGCGTGCCACCCAGCAGCTGGCTGCAGCCAGTGAGGAGACTTCGGTCGTCACCGAGCACACCGGCGAAAGCATCCGCAAGCAGCAAAATGAAATTGCCCAGGTGGCAACCGCCATGCACGAAATGCATGCAACCGCCCACGAAGTCGCGCAAAGCGCCAGCCAGGCAGCGGAAGCCGCCAGCCATGCCGACCGCGAAGCCAGTGTAGGCCATGAGGTGGCAGAGCAAACCATTGAAGCCATCGAGCGTCTGGCGGGTGCTGTAGAACACGCTACCGGCGTGATTCAGAGCCTTGCCCACGACAGTGAAGAGATTGGCGGCGTGCTGGATGTGATCCGCAGTATTGCCGAGCAAACCAACCTGCTGGCGCTGAACGCGGCGATTGAAGCGGCGCGTGCCGGTGATGCAGGCCGGGGCTTTGCGGTGGTGGCCGACGAGGTGCGCAGTCTGGCGTCGCGTACCCAGCAGTCCACCGAGGAAATCAACACCATGATTGCCCGCCTGCAAAATGGTGCCAGTCAGGCAGTGTCCGCCATGGAAGATGGTCGTAACCAGGCGCGTGCCGGTGTCGAGCAGACCCTGCGCACGACCGAAAGTCTGGAGTCCATCGTACAGGCCATCAGTGTTATCAATAACATGGGTGCGCAGATTGCCAGTGCTGCCGAGGAGCAGAGTGCGGTGAGTGAAGAAATTAGCCGCTCCATCACTGCCATCAACGACCTGACCACTGAAACCACTGACGGTGCGTTGCAGACCACTCAGGCCAGCCAGGAAGTGGCACGTCTGGCCACCGAGCTGCAGGGACTGGTTGGACGCTTCCGTACCTGATGTCCTGTTGAGGTAAAAAAGCCCCCGGAGTGATATCCGGGGGCTTTTTTGTGGACGCTGGGTGGTGCAGTGTCTTTGGCTTCGGTGTTGGAGAGCGGACGGGGCCGCAGCAAAGCATCAGCACCTGTGACGAAGCTTGCTTCGGCGCGGGTGCGTAGCTTTGCGCAGCGCCTCACCCTGCCGACCACACCGCAGCCAAAACACAACCCAAAACACAACCAAACAGCCAGATTCTGCGACGTCACTGCGTTTCGCGAGGGTGTGCTGAGTTTGGCAGGGTGACGCGGAGTTCTATTTTTACCTGGGCTACCGAGTTATTGCATCATGTCCTTGATGGCCTGTTCTTCGTTGATCAGCTCTAGCTGGCGGGCGTCTATGCGGGCAGCCAGCGGGAAGTTGTTGCTGGCGCGGTTCTTGGCGTGGCCCAGTTGTTCGATGGCTTGCGGGTAATCGCCTACTCGCGCAAAAAACTCGGCACGGGCCTGATGCAGGCCGATGATGTTGTTGACCTGCCCGCGTACTTCAGCCAGTTCGTACCACAGGTCGGGATCGTTGGGCCGCTGTTTGATTAGTTGTTCAAGCTGTTGTTCAGCCTCGGCATAACGCTGCTGGCGTGCCAGCAGGTCGGCGCGGGCAGCGAGCAGCGGAAAGCTGGCCGGATATTTTTGCAGGGCCGGCTGCAGCCGGCTGGCGGCACGGTCAAACTGCTTGCGGCTGATATCCAGGTCCACCTGGGCCAACAGGTAAAACAGGTTGTCCGGTGCATTGCCGGTAAGCGGCGCGAGCTGTTTTTCTGCTTCGTCCAGCTGGTGGGCGCGGATCAGCGCCAGTACCAGTCCGTAGCGGGCCGGCTCGCTGGACGGGTCCTGTGCCAGTTCGGCACGAAAGCGTTTCAGCGCAGTACCGGCGGTGTCTTCAAAGGTGAGCTGCAGTCTGGACCTTAATAGCTGATAGGTCAGCGAGTCACGTTTTGTTGTCGCGGTGCTGCGTGCCGCCAGTTGCTCGGCGCGGCTGCGGGTGTCGGCAATCCGTGATTCGGTCAGCGGGTGCGTCATCAGGAATTCCGGTGGCATGCGGTCGTAGCGGTACTGGCGCAGCAGGCGCTCAAACATGCCGGGCATGGCCAGCGGATCATAACCGGCGCGGGCCAGATTTTGCAGGCCGATACGGTCGGCTTCCTGTTCGTTTTGCCGCGAAAAGCGTTGCTGTTCCTGAATGGCAGCCGCCTGGCTGGCCGTGATGGCGGCCAGTCCGACGTCGCCTGCACCGGCAGCGGCTGCGACCACGCCGGCCAGCATGGCGGCCATCATCGGCACCTGGATGCGTTTTTGTGCTTCTACGCCACGGGCAAAATGTCGTTGTGATAAGTGGGCCAGTTCGTGGGCCATGACCGAGGCGTATTCGGCTTCGGTCTGGGCGTGCAGCAGCAGGCCGCCGTTGACGCCAATGATGCCGCCGGGCGCGGCAAAGGCGTTCAGTTGCGGGCTGGCCAGAATGATAAACTCCAGCCGTCGCTCGTTAAGCTGGCTGGTTTCGGCCAGCTTGTAGACGCTGCGCTCGACATAATCCTTCAGCAGCGGATCGGAAAGCTGCTGAACCTGCCCGCGCAGCATGCTTAGCCAGGCGCGACCGAGCCGGTGTTCCTGGTCCAGAGACACGATGGACGAACTGCTGTCGCCCAGCGAGGGGAGCTCGTAAGCCGGTGCTGCCGCCGTGACGGCAAGGGCAAGGGCTAGCAGGGTGGGGCGCAGTCTCTTCATGGCATGCTCGTGGCAGGTGACAGGAGGCAGGGTACACTAGGGCCCCGGGTTGTGTTTATAGGTACGGCAGAAACAGGCTGTTGTACCATGGCTAGCCATCAGCTCGCCGGATGGCCGGCACGGAATGGCAGGTTTGACCGGTGAATAGATAAAACATTCAACAGGAGTTCCTATGCAACATGATGCGTGTGTTGATGCCCGTGGTCTGGCATGCCCGCTGCCGCTGCTCAAGGCCAGGCTGGCGCTTAACGGTTTACAGGCCGGTC
>CAZVDA010000132.1:0-6939 GCA_964625365.1 uncultured Thiopseudomonas sp.
CAGGCCGGGGCGAAATTCGTTGGTTGCATGAGTTGCCATTGTGCACTCCTGTGGTCATTTTCTGTATTAAGCGGGCCATTATACGCAAAGAAACGACAAAATATAGCATCTGCAGGGATTGTGCAGAAGCTGGCGGAAGTTTGCGGAAGTTTGCGGGTGCCGGTGTAGGCTGTAGCTACACCCTGTAACGATGATTATCGGTGTGCTGATGCCGCCGCCTTGGCGGCAGTGGCGCAAAGCTTGCTAGAATGCGCGCTTTATTTTTGGCAGCCGCTGGCTGGCTGCCGGCGAAGCGGAGGAAGAAACCATGCTGGTCAAGGCATTGCGTAACGGGCTGGGCATGCTGATTGTGTTTGCCAACTGGCTGACACTGCCAAAAAAGGTGGTGCGTACGCCAGAGCAGCAACAATGGGTGGATGAACAGGCTGGAGCATTGAAACTGTACCAGTTCAATGCCTGTCCGTTTTGTGTCAAGGTGCGCCGTCACCTGCACCGGCTCAATGTGCCCGTGGCACTGGTTGAAGCCGGCCAGGGCACGGCGGCCCGTGAAGAGCTGCTGGAGCAGGGCGGTAAAAAGCAGGTGCCCTGCCTGCGCATTGACAGCGCGGAGGGCGTGCAGTGGCTGTATGAGTCCTCGGCGATTATCGAGTATCTGGACGGGCGTTTTGCGCCGCAGAACATGGCAGTCTGAGCGCGGAGGTTTGCACCATGATGCGTATTGGCCACGGTTACGACGTGCACCGTTTTCAGGAGGGCGACCACATTACCCTGGGCGGCGTGCGTATTGCCCATGATCAGGCCTTTGTGGCCCATTCCGACGGTGACGTGCTGCTGCATGCCATCTGTGACGCGCTGCTGGGTGCGCTGGGGCTGGGCGATATTGGCCGGCACTTTCCGGATACCGATCCGCGCTTCAAGGGGGCTGACAGCCGCCAGCTGCTGCGTGCGGTGATGAGCATGGCCGGGGCGCGCGGCTGGCGGGTGGTCAATCTGGACAGCACCATTCTGGCCCAGGCACCGAAGATGGCACCGCATATTGAAGCCATGCGCAGCGTGATTGCACAGGAGCTGCAGGTCAGCGAAGAGCAGGTCAACGTCAAGGCGACTACTACGGAAACCCTGGGT
Source organism: uncultured Thiopseudomonas sp. (assembly GCA_964625365.1). GTDB lineage: Bacteria > Pseudomonadota > Gammaproteobacteria > Pseudomonadales > Pseudomonadaceae > Thiopseudomonas. The sequence continues at coordinate 1,126 of CAZVDA010000132.1, forward strand.
TTTGTGGGGCGCAAGGAAGGCATTGCAGCCCATGCTGTGGTGTTGCTGGAAGGTCAATGAACGAGGCCGAACTGCTGGGGCCAGTGGCCTGGGGTGCGCCCTGTGGCCGGGCGGTGCTCAAGGCCAGCGCCGAAGACTTTCAGGTCAATGAGGTGCTGGATATTCCGCTAAGCGGCAGCGGCGAACACCTGTGGCTGTGGCTGGAAAAGCGCGAGCTGAACACCGAAGAAGCGGTACGCATTCTGTCGAAAGCGCTGGGTGTGGCGCAGCGCCAGATCAGTTATGCCGGCCTCAAGGACCGCATGGCGCTGACCCGCCAGTGGATCAGCCTGCACCTGCCGGGCCGCGAGCTGGATGTGGCAGCTTTTGCGCATCCTCAGTTGCGGATTTTGCAGGCCGTGCGCCACAGCCGCAAGCTGCAGCGCGGGGCGCACAGCGCCAACGGTTTTGTACTGCAGCTCAGCCGGTTTGCCGGTGATGCGGCGGCGATAGAACAGCGCCTGCAACAGATTGCCGTGGCCGGCGTACCCAACTATTATGGCCCGCAGCGTTTTGGGCATGACGGCCAGAATGTGCTGCAGGCACGGCATTATGCCGCGCAGGGGCAGCTGCCCGAACGGCGCAATCTGCGCTCGCGGCTGTTGTCCAGCGCACGCAGCCTGCTGTTCAACCGCATGCTGGCGCAGCGGGTGGCAGCGGGTAGCTGGAACCGTGCCGTGCCGGGCGATGCGCTGTCTTTTACCCGGAGCCGCAGCTTTTTTATGGCCGGTGATGCCGAGTGCAACGATCCACGGCTGGCCGAACTGGACCTGCATCCCACGGCAGCACTGTGGGGCGAGGGCGAATTACCGGTGCAGGGGGAAATCCGCGCACTGGAGCTGGCGGTAGCCGCAGCCGAGCCGGACCTGTGTCGCTGGCTGGAACAGGCCGGACTTAAGCAGGAGAGGCGTATTGTGCGCCTGCCCGTGCAGAACCTGAGCTGGAGCTGGCCGCAGGCCGACTGCCTGCACCTTGAATTTGTTTTACCAACCGGCTGCTTTGCCACTGTGGTGGTGCGCGAGCTGGTTGAACTGATGCCTGTGGAAGGGGCTGACTGAATGCGAATCCTGATTGCCAATGATGACGGCGTGCATGCGCCCGGCCTTGCTGCCCTGCATGAAGCCCTGTCCGGTTTTGCCGACTGCACCGTGGTTGCACCGCAACAGGACCGCAGCGGTGCCAGCAGCTCGCTGACGCTGGACCGTCCGTTGCACCCGCAGCAGCTCGCCAACGGCTTTATCAGCGTGGACGGCACGCCCACCGACTGCGTGCATCTGGCGCTCAACGGCTATCTGGAGCAGCCGATGGATATGGTGGTGTCAGGTATCAATCTGGGTGCCAATCTGGGTGACGACGTGCTTTATTCGGGCACGGTGGCGGCGGCGCTGGAAGGCCGTTTTCTGGAGCGTCCGGCGTTTGCCTTCTCGCTGGTATCGCGCCACACCACCCATCTGCCGACCGCCAGCTGGTTTGCCCGCCAGTTTATTGAAGGCCAGCACAGGCTGAACCTGCCGCCGCACAGCGTTCTCAACGTCAACATTCCCAATCTGCCGCTGGACGAGATCCGCGGCATCAAGCTAACCCGCCTGGGCCACCGCACCCGCGCTGCCGCACCGGTGAAAAGTGTCAATCCGCGCGGCAAGACCGGCTACTGGCTGGCGGCGGTCGGTCTTGAGGTGGACGGCGAAGAGGGCACCGATTTTCATGCCATCAAGCAGGGCTATGTCACGGTGACACCGCTGCAGCTGGACCGCACCTTCCATGCGCGTCTGGACGATGTGCAGCAGTGGGTGGAGGGCCTGCTTTGAACGGCCTGTTGCAAAGCGGTATCGGCATGACCTCGCAGCGAACCCGCGAGCGTCTGGTTCAGCGCCTGTACGAAGAGGGGCTGAGCAATATGCAGGTGCTGGAGGTTATCCGCAGTACGCCCCGTCATCTGTTTATCGACGAGGCGCTGGCGCACCGGGCCTATGAGGATACCGCGCTGCCCATTGGTCACAACCAGACCATTTCCCAGCCGTATACGGTGGGCCGCATGACCGAGTTGTTGCTGGCAGGCGGTCCGCTGGACAAGGTGCTGGAAATCGGCACCGGCTGTGGTTACCAGACTGCCGTGCTGGCGCAGCTGGTGGAGCGGGTGTTTAGCGTGGAGCGCATCCAGGCCCTGCAGGAACGTGCCAAGGAGCGCCTGCAGCAGCTCAATATCCGCAACGTGGTGTACCGCTGGGCCGACGGCTGGACCGGCTGGAACGCGCTGGCACCCTACAACGGTATTCTGGTCACCGCTGCAGCCCGCGAAATCCCCCAGGACCTGCTCGACCAGCTGGCTCCCGGCGGGCGCATGGTCATTCCTGTCGGTGAAGAGCAGGGCGAGCAGCATCTGTATCTGATTGAACATACCCAGCATGGCTTTGTACGCCAGGTCTTGGACCCCGTGCGGTTTGTCCCCCTGCTCAGTGGAGCCCTGCAGTGAAAAAACATCTGATGCTGTACCTCAAGGGCATGGCCATGGGCGCGGCGGACGTGGTGCCCGGCGTGTCCGGCGGCACTATTGCCTTTATTTCCGGTATTTACGGTCAGTTGCTGGATGCACTGGCACGCATGCCCGAGGGCCTGCTGTTGCTGCTGCGCGGACGGGTGCGCGAGGCCTGGACGCTGGTACATGCGAACTTTTTGCTGGTGCTGCTGGCCGGCATCCTGACCAGTATCCTCAGTTTTGCCCGGCTGATTACCTGGCTGATGGAGCACCAGACCATTGCACTGTGGTCGTTCTTTTTTGGCCTGATTCTGGTGTCCTGCTGGCTGGTCGGACGCAGCATCCGTCGCTGGAATGCGGCTGCGCTGATCGCTCTGGTGCTGGGCGTGCTTTGCGCCTGGTACATCACCGTGGCTTCACCCATGCACTGGGGGCAGGACTATCTGAGCCTGTTTTTTGCCGGTGCCATTGCCATTTGCGCGATGATCCTGCCGGGCATTTCCGGCAGCTTCCTGTTGCTGCTGATGGGTCTGTACCACTTTGTACTCGGCGCGGTGAAGAATCTGGAGCTGGGCATTATGGCGGTGTTTGCGCTGGGTTGTGCCTTTGGCCTGCTGGCGTTTGCTCGCGTGCTCCGCGCTGCGCTGGCGCGTTTTCATGACGTGACGCTGGCGCTGCTGACCGGCTTTATGGCCGGCTCGCTGAACAAGGTCTGGCCCTGGAAGCAAACCATCGCGGTGTATACCAACAGCAAGGGCGAAGAGGTGCCGTTGCAGCAGGCTAACCTGCTGCCCTGGAGTTTTGCCGAGGTTACCGGGCAAGATGCCCAGTTAGTGGTGGCCATACTGCTGGCGCTGGCCGGTTTCGGGCTGGTGCTGGTGCTGGAATATCTGGCGCACCGCCACCGCGTCAGTGAGTGAGCGGCTGGCTCCGGTTGCCAGCCGCACAAATAGCTTCATAATATCGGGTTAGACATAACGGGAAGCGGGAAAGCGGATGACTAAGGGTGCTCTTTTTGCAAGGACGGGTCGTTTCGGCTGGATGGTAGCAGCGCTGGCTCTGCTGCTGAGCGGCTGTACAGGCAATGGTAATGCGCCGGTGGTGGATCGCCAGCACGGCAGCCAGGGGACTCGCCAGGTCAGTGCCCGCCCCGTGACTTCGGGCGCCTATCGCGTGCAGCCCAAGGACACGCTGTACTCCATTGCGTTCCGGCTGGGACGCGACTGGAAAGAGCTGGCCGCCATCAACGGCATTGCCGCTCCCTATACCATCAAACCGGGCCAGGTGATCCAGCTGTCACGCAAGACTGCTGCCTCCAGCGGGACGGCGGTGGCAACCAGGCCGGCCGCCAAGCCAGCCGGCAAACCGGCTACACCGTCTGCCGGCAAGCCGGCGGCCAAACCGGCCCAAACGACGACTGCGCAGGTCAACAAACCGGCTACCGCCCAAAAACCGGCAGCCGCACCTGCTGCAACCGGTAAATGGTTATGGCCAGCCGAGGGTACGGTGATCAGCCGCTTTTCATCCAGTTCGTCGCTGAACAAGGGCATTGATATTGCCGGCTCCCTTGGCCAGCCGGTGCGTGCATCCGGCAAGGGTACCGTGGTATATGCCGGCGGCGATCTGCGTGGTTATGGCGAGATGGTGATTATCAATCATGACGACACCTACATCAGCGCCTACGGCCACAACCGGCGGTTGCTGGTCAATGAAGGCCAGCAGGTGAGTGCAGGCCAGCAGATTGCCGAAATGGGTTCAACCGGCACCGACCGGGTCAAACTGCACTTTGAAATCCGTCGCCAGGGCAATCCGGTAGACCCCTTGCAGTATTTGCCCAAACGGTAAATAATCCGGCAGCAGTACACACAACAGGGGATGCTGCGCATCCCGCTTCATACGTCAGGGAGGACGTTGCCATGCCGGCTCACGCTGCTTGTCCACATCAGTATCCATCAACTTTTTCCCCATCTTCGCCTCGGCTGTTGCCAGCCGGAGTTCTTGTGGTGCGCGAGGACGCGCCGCGCTATGGCTACACCGCTACGCGCCTGCCGCTACTGGGACGCGAGCAGGAGCAGGCCTACGCGCAGCGTGTTCAGGCCGGTGATCCACAGGCACGCACCGCGCTGATCCTGCACAATCTGGGTCTGGTGATCAGTATCGCCAAAAAATACCGACGTAGCGGTACCCTGCACGCCGAACTGGTCGCCGCCGGCAACCTTGCGCTGATTCGTGCCGTAGAAAAATTCGATCCGGCGTTTGACCGGCGCTTTTCAACCTATGCCACCTGGTGGATACGGGCGGCCATGGAGCAGATTCTTGACCAGCAGGTATCGGTGGTGGTGCGTCCCAGACAGCTGGTTTTACAGCAGCGGCGTTGCCAGCGCCTGGAAGCGCGCAGGCAACAGCTGCTGGATGTGCTGCCTGTTCCGGACAGCCTGCAGGTGTCCAGCCTGCGCGGTGATTACAGTGGCGGGCTGGACACAGTGACGATGATGCTGGATGACGGTGCCTGCCATGCGTCGCCGTGCCGCGAGCTGGCCCGCCTGCGGCTGCAGGAAAAAATCGAAGGCTGGATTCGCTGCCTGCCGGCGTCGCAGTCACGGGTGCTGGTGCTGTGCTTTGGGCTGGATGGCGAGGACAAACATAGCCTGCCGGCCTGTGCAGAACGGCTGGGGCTGAGTCGCCAGCAGGTCATACAGCTGCGCAACCGTGCGCTTGCCGCGCTGCGCAGCGCGCTGGGCCGTCACGGGCTGGACCGTGACACGGTGCTGGGGGATGAGTAGTGGCGTGTTTTACAGGCCGGTAGCTAGCTGGCCTGCGGACTGTTGTCAACAGGTGGTGCAGCGGTTTTTGCGGCTTTCCGGCTGTGCCGGCTTGCAGGGTAAGAGAAGGCTTGGTGATTGCAACCTGTTGAAAAATAAAGCAATGAATGTGCGGTTAAAAAATAGGCAATCTGGCTGTATCCATGAATTGTGGCGGCCTTGCGCAATCTGCCGGCAGCTTGTCTACAGGGTTATCCACAGGCTGTGTGGATAGATCTTTCCGGCCTGCATCCGTGGTAGTTTTGCGCGCAAGATTCATATCCGGCTTGAGTAATCAGCCGTTTGCCTATAAAATCCGCGAGTCGTTTTATATCGGGACATTGCCTCATATGAGTTGGCAGGGTTCCGGGACAAGTAAAACAAGGCGTTACAGTCGAGATGCCTGCACATGGCCGGCCAGTGAACTGTAACGAATTTGGCGCAAGCCACATCCTGAGAGGAATCTTCAAACGAGATATGAGACAAGACAGACGTTCA